>JAZGAY010000099.1:0-3922 GCA_036475985.1 Candidatus Brocadiales bacterium | reverse complement strand
CACTCGTATTAAACAGGTACTCCGTGTATGGAAAGCCCTTGCCACCGGGATAACCCGCCTCTGCCATGAGTGTTCGGGCCTCCTCGGGGTTGAATGGCAGCCCCTGTGGCGACTTGTAGTCAGGCATACCCGGGGGTACCAGAGTAGTGGCAGGTACCTCACCTCCCTTTGTAACATATCGAACTATCCTTCCCTTATCGATGGCCATGTCAAAGGCTTTCCTGACCCTGACGTCGTCAAATGGCGGGGCCGTTACGTTAAAACGGATGAACGACGTGGCGAGGAACACATGGGTATGAAAGTCGTTGCGCCCTCTGAGTATCTCTACAAGAGGCAGCGGTATACCGTAGATCAAGTCCGCATCACCCGTATCGTACACGTTAAAGCCCGTGTTTACGCTCTCTATGCTCAAGGCGTCTACGGACTCCAGTTTCAGGCGCACAGCGTCCCAGTACAGGGGGTTCTTTTCCATTCGAATCTTGTTGTTAATCTTCCACTCGACAAGCCGAAATGGCCCATTACAAACAATGTTCTCAGGTCGCGTCCAGTAGTCACCGTACGTCTCTATGCATTTCCTGTTTACCGGCATCAGTGTCGGGAAACTTGTCAGGTCAAGGAAAAAGGCAGTGGGGTTTTCCAGCTCAACCTCAAGCGTATAATCGTCAGTTGCACTAACTCCTACCAGAGAGAAATCTGCAATCTCGCCTTCATTGAATTTCTGTGCGTTTTTTATGTAATAGAGCTGATAGGCATAATCAGCGGCCGTCATGGGCTCGAGAGCCCTTTTCCATGAGTAAACAAAATCATGTGCCGTGAGTGGTTCGCCGTTACTCCACCTGGAGTCTCTCAGGAAAAATGTATACGTTAATCCGTCTTCTGATACAGTCCAGGACTTTGCGGCACCGGGTGTGGGTGTAAGGTCTTTGGGTTGATACTGTGTGAGACCCTCAAACAACGCCGCAACAATCCTTCCCTCCACGAATCCCGTGAGAAGGGCTGGGTCGAGAGTCTCCGGCTCGGGGCCGTTTACGTAGGTAAATTCTGCCCGGTAGTACCTGTGGGTGGCAAAGGTGATTACCGTACATAGAATGATTGGCACCAGGACTATGGGCAGCAGTACCTTTAGCATCTCTATTTCAGAACAACCTTTACCATATAAGGATGAACTGGTATCATAACGCCACGGCTATTCTATCAGTTTCTTCTTCGTTTTTTAATAGCGATTCCACATTATTTTAACAGCAAATGGGAGGGCTTTATGAGGGGGAAACTTATCGCTATCGAGGGTATAGATGGGAGCGGCAAGACCGTGCAGGCCCATCTGCTCACCGAACGGCTCAAGAAGGAGGGGCGTCCGGTTGTAAACGTCCGGTTCCCGCACCTCAGGCAGGGGTTCTTTGGCAGGATGATCCACAGGTATCTTAACGGGGAGTTTGGCAGTTCCAGAGAGGTGGACCCATACCTGGCGGCAACACTCTACGCCGGTGAGCGCTTTGAGGCGAGAAAAGAGCTGGAAGGTTGGCTCGTCGAAGGAAAGGTAGTAATAGCCAGGCGTTACGTGCCATCAAATCAGGCGCATCAGGGTGGCAAGCTTGCCGAACCGCATCAGAAGAAGAGATTCTTTGAGTGGGTTGAGGAGCTTGAGTACAAGGTCTACGGCAATCCCAGACCGGACGTAATTGTCTACCTCGAACTCTCTACCGAAACGGCCATGGAACTCATCAGGAAGCGGCACAGGGAGCAGTCCAGACAGGAGAAGGCACGGGACATACACGAGGAAGACCCTTCTCACCTAAAAGCTGCGGAGGACTCCTACAAGGAACTTGCCTCTGGCGGTGCCCCCTGGGTGACCATCCCCTGCGTCACTGACGGCAACCTCCTGCATGAGGGAGAGATAGCACAAAATGTATGGACAGCCGTAAGCAAGGTCATCGGCTAGCGCGGGAATAACGGGACAGACCTTTGATATCTATATACCCTTTGTGATTGTGGAAGACTGGTACCGCCAGAACCGTGTGTGCCAGGAAGGCTATGCCAAAACAGACACCCCTATATTCCATACACAAGGCATTTGGGGCCACTCTCACCGAGTTTCACGGCTTCTTACTCCCCCTTGAGTATACCACCATAGCGGAAGAACACATGGCCGTCAGGACCAGGGCGGGTATCTTTGACCTCTCGCACATCGGAGAAATCGAAGTATCCGGCCGGGGGGCCCTCGAGTTCGTCCAAAGGGTCATTACCAACGATGCAGACGCCCTGTGCGACGGCATGGTACTCTACACGCCAATCTGCAATGAGCATGGCGGTATAGTGGATGACATCATTTTATACCGTTTCAACGCTGAGAAATTTATGCTCGTTATAAATTCAGCCAATATACAGAAGGTATTCGAGTGGCTGGTGGCCAATCAAACCTTATATGTGACCATAAACGACCTCAGTGACCAAATAGGGATGATTGCCGTACAGGGGCCAATATCAGCTTCTATAATAGAAAAAGTCCTGGGGAGTGAGGAGGCTAATATAAAACACTTCCATTTTATTGCTAAAAACGAAGCTGATGTCGACACTATCGTATCAAGGACCGGATACACCGGGGAAGATGGCTTTGAGATCTATCTGCCCTCGGCTGAGTGTGAGGCAATGTGGAATAGGCTTACTACCTCCGGGGGAAGAGGGACCGGACCCCAGCCTGCGGGTCTGGGTGCCAGGGATACGCTGAGACTGGAGGCTGGGCTGCTCCTTTACGGTAATGATATAGACGATGATACTACGCCGCTCGAGGCCGGTATTGGCTGGGCGGTGAAGTTCCATAAGGAAGATTTTATAGGTAAATCTGCCTTACTTAGGCAGAAGGAATCGGGGATTCGGAAAAGATTGGTTGGTATTGAGCTTGTGGAAAGGGGTATTCCCCGGCAAGGACATGAAATTTATGCAGATTCCCACGCAGTTGGTAAAGTTACAAGCGGCACCCATAGCCCGTTTTTTAAAAAGGGTATTGCAATGGGCTACGTGTACGTAGAGGAGAACCATTCCAGACCGTGTACCCTGCTTCAAGTAGACATCAGGGGCAGGAAGCTCCGCGCGCGGGTTATCAAGTTGCCGTTCTACCGCCTAAAGACACATTCAAAATCTTCTTAATCAGGAGGTCTGATGGATTTTCCGGCCGACATATCATATACAGAGTCCCATGAATGGGTGAGAGAAGGCGATGCCGGGGAGGTGGTAGTCGGCCTCACGGCATATGCCCAGGAACAGCTGAGGGACGTGGTATTTATAGAGCTTCCGAAAGTTGGCAAAAAATTCAAGGCCAAAGACCCCTGTGCCGTGGTCGAGTCTGTCAAGGCCGCCTTTGACATCTACGCCCCGGTATCCGGAGAGATTACAAGCATTAACAGCGAACTCGATGATGCTCCACAACTGGTAAACGAAGACCCCTATGGAAGGGGCTGGTTCTTTACCATGAAGACCGACAATCCCGCCGAGCTCAAGACCCTGCTCTCGGCAGAGGCGTATCAGGAGTTTTGCAAAAGGGAAGAACATTAGTATGGACTACGTTCCCCATACAGACAAAGACAAGCAGCAGATGCTTGCAGAAATGGGCGTCGGGTCTGCCGAGGATCTGTTTCAGATAATCCCGGAGGAGCTGCGAAAGGTCTCATTTAATATCCCCGGGGCGATCTCCGAGCAGGAGTTGGTTGCGTCCCTCAAAGAACTGAGTAAGAAAAATTGCAATCTGGGTGAGTATGTCTCATTTCTAGGCGCAGGGACATATGAGCATTTCTGTCCAAGCATCGTTGACCATCTGTCGTCCAGGGGTGAGTTTCTGACCTGTTACACACCGTATCAGCCGGAGGCCAGCCAGGGCACTTTACAGTCAATATACGAGTTCCAGACACTTATTGCCGAACTCACCGGT
>JAZGAY010000098.1:0-5337 GCA_036475985.1 Candidatus Brocadiales bacterium | reverse complement strand
ACTCGATTGCAAGGACCTGGAAGCGAACAGAATCGGGGTGTCTATAGGAACCCTTGCCGGAGAGCTCTCCGCCTTCGAGCACAGGCTAAGGGAGAACCTGCACGACAAGGCGGCCGGGTTTAATCTGGACGTGGCCCTACGCTATCCCCCTGCAACCCTGTCGACCCAGCTGGCGGAAGATTTTCACATAGAAGGTCCCAATATCATCCTGATTAATGCCTGTTCCTCGGGAAACCACGCCATGTGCTGGGCGTTCGACATGCTGCAGGAGGAAAAGGTCTGTGCAATGGTGGTCGGCGGGAGCGATATAGTGCCCCAGACCGAATTCACTCACTTCCACAATCTCAAGTCCCTGGCACCGGATAGATGCCAGCCGTTTGACAAAAACAGACAGGGCCTGGTAGTCGGCGCCGGCGCAGGAGTACTAACCCTTGAGACTCTAGAGCACGCAACAAAACGCGGGGCAAACATATACGCCGAAGTAAAAGGCTACGGTCTCAGTAGCGACGGTTTTCACATGACCGCCCCCCATCCGAAAGGTCACGGCGCTATCAGGTCCATGGAGAAGGCCCTCACGCGTTCAAGGCTCTCTTATAAAGACATAGATTACATAAGCGCCCACGGAACTGGCACGCCCCTGAACGACAAAATGGAAACCCTGGCGGTAGCGACCATCTTTAAAGAAAGGGCCAAACAGACCCCCTGTAGCTCTGTAAAGTCAATGATCGGCCATACCATGGGAGCGGCAAGCGCCATTGAATCTGTCGTATGCTGTCTGACTATAAAGTCCGGCGAGCTGCCGCCAACCATAAACTACGAAACAAAGGACCCGGAATGTGACCTGGATTGCGTACCGAACGAGGCAAGAAGTAAAGACATCAAGTACGCCCTGAACAACTCCTTTGCCTTTGGTGGAAATAATGCCAGCGTTATCTTTGGTAGGGTATGAAACGAAGGGTCGCAATAACCGGCATCGGTATAATCTCTCCCCTGGGGTTCGGGTATGAGGAATTCTGGAAAAACCTCACTGAAGGCCGTTCCGGCATAGCCCCCATAACGTCTCTGGACGTCTCCAATTATCCCTGCAAATTGGGCGCAGAAGTAAAGGGCCTGAACCCCTCAGATTATCTGGGTGACAAGGGGCTCAAATACCTGACAAAAGGCACAAAATTCCTCGCCTCAGCGACAAAGCTCGCCCTGGAAGACGCCGGGATTATACAGAACGGCCGGTGTCCGGAGAATATTGGAATAGTAATCGGTTCGGCTCTCGGAAACTATCCTCAGACAACGGATTATACGTACGACATACTTAAACACGGGCCGGAAAAGCTCCTTCCCATGGACAGCTATGACGTGGCCCTAAACTCCTCCACCAACTTTGCCTCGGTATTCTTCAAACTAACCGGCCCTTCACGGACCATTACCTCCGGGTTCACCTCCAGCAGCGACGCCATCGGCAACGCTTTCACCTTGATACAAAAGGACATGGCCGACGTGCTTATTGCCGGTGGAGTGGAACAAATCTCACTCGACAGCTACATCATCTTCCTGATGCAGAACCTCCTGTCCGGTTCACAAGGTTCACAGCGTGAGATGAGTGTGCCGTTCGACAAGCGCAGGAACGGCTTTATCCTCAGCGAGGGCAGCTACGTGTTTGTACTGGAGGACATGGAACACGCCCGGAGACAAGGCTCACGAATATATGTGGAGCTCACAGGTCACGAGATATCTTACATAGGAGTCAAAAAATTTGGCGTGGAAGAAAAAGCCGAGAGGGTAAAGCAAACCATGGAGCAGGCCCTCGCACAGGCGGGGCAGACGAGGGATTCACTTGGGCTTATCTGCGCGAACGGCAACTCTTCCAGGCTAATGGACCTCATAGAGGCAAAGGCCATTAAGGCACTGCTGGGGGACCGCCTCGGAGACGTACCGGTAACCTCCATAAAGTCCCAGAGCGGTGAATGTTACGGTGCCTCCGGCGCCATGCAGATGGCCGCGTGCGTGCTTGCCATGGACAAATCGGCCATACCTCCCGTAAGGAACTATGAGGTACCGGACCCTGAATGCGACCTGGGGCTTGTGCTCAACGACGTATTGAAACAGGACGTAAAGGTCGCACTGGTCAGCTCTCTCGACTACAACGGAAACTGCTCCTGCCTCGTGCTGGAAAAAAGGGATATGTAATTTAACCCTCAATGGTTATAATACCCCACGGCAGGGCCGTATGCCCTGCTTCCTTAGTTTTTATGGCTGCCACACCTGAGACATGATTAGTATATTTGACAAAGTAAATATAGGCACGCTGTCACTGAAAAACCGCCTGATGATGACGGCGATGGACCTCGGCTTCACCACCGACAGTTATGTCAATGACCGCTTTACCGACTTTTACACCGAGAGGGCCGACGGCGGTGTGGGACTCATTGTCATCGGCGGCTGCTATCCGGAGCAGAACGGCAAGGCCTGGAAAAGTATCCTCGGACTGGACGATGACCGCTACATCTCTTCACTGGCCAAGTTCACCGAGACCATGCACAACCACGGGGCAATGACCGCCGCACAGATACTGCATGGGGGTCGTTACGCCTCAAGCCTGTTTTCAAAGATGCAGCCCGTATCGGCCTCGAGCATCCCCTCGCGCCTTGCCAGAGATACGTCCAGGGCGCTAAGCACCTCAGAAATAAGACAGGTAATACAACATTACGCCCAGGCCACAAGAAGGGTCAGGGACGCCGGCTTTGACGCCGTGGAGATTCACGGCGGCATGGGCTACCTCATCAACCAGTTCCTCTCCCCGATAAGTAACAAGAGAACCGACGAGTACGGCGGCACCCCGGAAAAAAGGCTCCGCTTCGCCATTGAAACCATAGAGACCGTCAAAGAGACCGCCGGTGACGACTTCCCCATCATCTTCAGGATCTCAGGGGACGAATTGATGGAGGGCGGGCTAAAGATAAAAGACAACATACAGATTGCCGGGAGACTGGCCAAGGCAGGCGTAGACGCCTTCCACGTCTCGCCCGGCTGGCATGAAAGCAAGATACCCATAATGATAATGGTAATCCCCAGAACCGCCTACGTGGTGCTGGCAACCTCCATAAAGGAAAACGTGGATGTGCCTGTAATCGCGGCTATCAGGATAAACGACCTGGCGCAGGCGGAAGAACTCCTTATGGACGGGCAGACCGACCTCGTATCCATAGGCAGACCTCTTATAGCAGACCCTGAGCTGCCCAAGAAATACAGGGAGGGCAGACTCGACGACATAAGGACGTGCATCGCGTGCAACCAGGGCTGCTTTGACGAACTACTCAACATGAGACCGGTCACCTGCCTGTATAATCCCAGGGCGGGCAGGGAGAAAGAATACACCGTAACTCCGGCAACAAGAAAGAAGAAGGTTCTGGTCGTAGGCGGAGGTCCCGGCGGAATGGAGGCAGCCCGCGTGGCCGCGCAGAGAGGACACGACGTGACCCTTTATGAAAAATCAGAAAGACTCGGCGGCCAACTCTACTACGCCTACAAACCACCGGGCCGCGGGGAGTTTGAAAACGTTATAAAATATCTGGAAAGGCAGATGGAGAAGGAAAAGGTAAAGGTCGTACGGGGTGTGAAAGCAACACCGGAAATAATAAAAAAGGAACAACCGAACGCCCTTATACTCTCCACGGGTTCAATCCCGTCCATCCCGCCGATACCGGGAATAAACGGAAAGAACGTTGTGCTTGCAAGGGACGTCCTGGACGCCAAGGTGCCGGTAGGCCGCGAGGTGGTTATAATAGGCGGGGGGACGGTAGGCAGCGAGACGGCCCTGTACGTCTCCAAAATGGGCAGTATGCGGCCCGACGTGGCCATGTTCCTGCTGAAGAACGACATAATAGACCTGCCGACCGCACTTGACAAGTACTCCCACGGCCACAGAAACGTCACCATCCTCGAGATGAAGAGGAGGGTGGGGGGCGGTTTCGGGATATCCACCCGCTGGGTTATGGAACAGGAGATCAAAGACGCAGCCATAAACTGCGTCACACACATAAAGGTAATCGCCGTCAGGGAAGAACCTGAGAGCGGCGTCTTATATGAAAAAGACGGCAAGGAGGTCTTCATTCCTGCAGAGACGGTAATAATCGCGACCGGCTATGTCTCCGATGACTCACTGTCAAAACACCTTAACGGACTCGTTCCGGAGGTATACAATATCGGCGACTGCGTGGGGGTAAGGACGGCAATGGAGGCAATCCACGAGGGTTTTAAGGTCGGACTCACTATATAATCGTGCAGGAAGGTTGGTACCCTATGCCGGTAAGACTAAACCGGCGTACACATTATTTAAGGCCTGGAGAACATAAAATGTCGTTAAAAGGAAAGGTAGCCATAGTAACAGGGGGCTCGAGGGGCATCGGAAGGGCGATTGCCCTTGAGCTCGCCCGAAACGGTGCAGACGTCGCCTTCAGCTACTCAAAGAGCGTGGATAAGGCAAAAGAGGTCGAAGACGAGATAGGCAAGCTCGGCGTAAAGGTGCTGGCCATGCAGAGCGACGTCGCCAACTTTGCGCAGTCGAAAGATATGGTAGGCAACGCCATAAAACAGCTCGGAAAGGTCGACCTGCTGGTCAATAACGCGGGTATCACCAGGGATAAGATATTGATGATGATGTCTGAAGAGGACTGGAGGGCGGTGATAGACACCAACCTGACCGGGGTCTTCAACTGCTCAAAGGCTGCCGTGGTACCCATGATGAAGCAGAGGAGCGGCTCCATAGTGAACATCACCTCTGTGAGCGGTCTTGTGGGCATGCCGGGGCAGACCAACTACTCCTCCTCAAAGGCGGGCATAGTGGGCTTCACAAAGGCCCTGGCCAAGGAGGTGGCAAGACGCGGCGTAAGGGTAAACGCCGTGGCGCCGGGGTTTATCGAGACCGAGATGGTACAGGCGCTTCAACAGAAGTATCTGGACGAGATGCTGAAGCTGGTACCGCTCGGGCGCGTCGGCAAGGCAGAAGAGGTGGCCCGCGTGGTAGCATTCCTGGCCTCTGACGACGCCAGCTACATCACGGGTCAGGTCATAAACATAGACGGCGGCTTGGCCATGTAACACCATTTAGGCCCATGCCGGAGTATGCGCGGGACAGTCCGCTCGGACAGGTTCACCCAACAAGATGGAGTGAGACGAGCCCTGTCCTTACAATTTTCATACGGAAAACTATTGAATACGAGGTAAGACTTCCATGCTCTTTCTAGTAAAGGTAGAGATAGAAAATATTCGCCAGATGCCGGTCAGGGATTTCTTTCAGCTGTTGATAAAGGAGTGGGAGTTCTACGAGAGGATGAAGAAGAG
>JAZGAY010000097.1:0-20523 GCA_036475985.1 Candidatus Brocadiales bacterium | reverse complement strand
GCCATATCTCAAGTTCCACCAGCACTATACAACTGGGCCTCTGGAGCTCAAAGGCCTTTCGGTTTATCCAGCTGAAGTCGAGAGGATAGTAAAAAACGGCCCTGTTCTCAAATCTTTTTTTTGCGATGGAATGACCCGTGTTGGTGAAGGTGGATATAACTATTTCCCAGTCCGGAAGGTCTTTTCCCAGGGCATTTATGAGCGCCTCGGCCGTTTTTACTTCACCGACGGATGAGGCGTGGACCCAGAGGCAGGGCCTGTCGCCCTCACGTGCAGGAAGCCAGCCAAGCCTCTGGGACAGCCCTGCACGGAAGCGTTCGCTCGTCAGCATCTTTGCAAGAATATACGGAGAGCCCAGGACGGTAGCAGTTATATAGAAGAGGTTGAAGATAACTGGCATAGGCTATCTACCGCAACACTGTTTATACTTCTTTCCGCTGCCACAGGGGCAGGGCTGATTTCTTCCCACCTTGGTACCCACGCGAATGGGTTCCGTACGCCTCTCTTGCTCTTCTGTTGCCGTTGCGGCCTGTGGTTGGGGCTCCTTGGTCATAAGCGCCTCGTCCTGATACACAAAGTTGTCTACGTTCCACACCCTGTGTGCCAGGCGTGAGGGGGTCTTCTCTATCTTTATCTTGAAGAGCAGGTCGGTAAGTTCTTCTCTTATAGAGGTCATCATGTTTTGGAACATGTCCAGGGCCTCACGTTTATACTCTATCTTGGGGTCTATCTGGGCGTAGCCCCTGAGGCCTATACCGCTCTTCAGGTTGTCCATCGCGTAGAGATGGTCTTTCCACTTTAAGTCCACCTTTTCCAGGATAAGGAATTGTTCCAGTTTTCTGACGGTGTCTTCCCCTACTTCAAGCTCTCGCTCGTGGTAAGATTCGTTGCCCCTCTCTGTGAGAAACTTCTCTATGTCCTCCCTGAGTTTTCCGGCGAGCTCTTCGGGGTCGAGCTTTGTGCTGAATTTCTGGTCGAACCATTTAGCAAGTCCCTTTGTATCCCACTCGTCGTCATCGTCACCGGGGAGATAATAGTCCGCGGAGTCCAGTATGCAGTCCTCTATCATCTGCTCGACGCTTTCCTTTAGTTTTTTTTCCTCGAGACAGTTCTGGCGCCACAGGTATATGGTCTTCCGCTGTTCGTCCATTACCTCGTCGTATTCGAGGAGGTGTTTTCGGATCTCAAAGTTGTGTTCTTCTACCTTCTTTTGGGCCCGTTCGATGGCGTTGGAGACCATGCCGTGTTCTATGGCCATGCCCTCTTCCATGCCGAATTTTTGCAGGAGCGAGCTTACCCTGTCGGAGGCGAATATGCGCATCAGGTCGTCGTCAAGCGCCACATAGAACCTCGAGGAGCCGGGGTCGCCCTGCCTGCCGGAACGTCCGCGGAGCTGGTTGTCGATGCGCCTGGCCTCGTGTCTCTCTGTACCCAGGACGTGGAGCCCGCCGCGCCCGGCCACACCTTCTCCCAGTACGATGTCCGTGCCCCTGCCGGCCATGTTGGTGGCCACGGTGACATTGCCTGCCTGGCCGGCCTTGGCTATGATGTGGGCCTCTCGTTCGTGCTGTTTCGCGTTTAAGACCTCATGCTTGATGCCGCAGCGGTCGAGTTTTTCGCTAAGCATTTCAGATTTTTCTATAGACGCGGTGCCTACCAGGATGGGCCTGCCGGCCTTGTTTATTTCAGTTATTTCATCTACGATGGCCTTCCATTTCTCTTTCTGTGTCCGATAGACCCTGTCGGGAGAATTGTCTCGTTTGAGAGGCTTATTGGTGGGGGTGGACACTACCCGAAGTCCGTAAATCTTATCAAACTCCACCGCCTCGGTGACGGCGGTACCCGTCATGCCTGCGAGTTTGTTGTACAGCCGGAAGTAGTTCTGCAGGGTAATGGTCGCAAGAGTCTGGTTCTCTTCCTTGATTTTCTGACGCTCTTTGGCCTCTACCGCCTGGTGCAGGCCATCGCTCCAGACCCTTCCGTCCATAAGGCGGCCGGTAAATTCGTCGACGATGACCACATGGCCGTCTTTTACGATATAGTCCGTGTCTTTCTTAAACATGTTGTGGGCACGGAGGGATTGCTCGATGTTGTGGGGCCACTCCATGTTTTTCTCCGTGTATATGCTCCCTACTCCGAGCTGTTTCTCTACCTCTTCTATCCCTGCGTCGTTGAGGTGTACCGTTTTTTCCTTTTCTTTTATCTCGAAGTGCTTGTCTTTCCTGAGCCGTCGTGCGATACGGTCGGCGATGTAGTAGCGCTCGGTAGACTCCTCTGTAGGACCGGAGATTATGAGCGGCGTCCGGGCCTCGTCTATCAGGATGCTGTCTACCTCGTCGATAATGGCGTAGTTGAGGGCCTTTTGCACCTGTTCTTCCGCGCTTGTGCGCATGTTGTCCCTTAGATAATCGAAACCGAATTCGTTGTTCGTGCCGTATGCGATGTCGCACTGGTAGGCGGCCTTCTTTTCCCTGTAGTCCTGATTGCCCTGTATCGCGCCTGCTGTCATGCCCAGGAACTCGAATACCGGACCCATCCAGTCGCGGTCCCTTTTGGCAAGATAGTCGTTTACCGTTACGATGTGTACGCCCTTGCCCGTAAGGGCATTGAGATACGCAGGTAATATGGCGACCAGGGTCTTGCCCTCGCCCGTGGCCATCTCTGCAATCTTGCCCTGATGGAGCACTATCCCGCCAAGTAGCTGCACGTCGAAGGGGCGCATTATAAAGGGCTCTATCTCGGGGTTTGGTGAGCGTGGGACGCGGGCCGACGCCTCTCTGGCTACTGCGAAGGCCTCGGGCAAGATGTCATCCATGGACTCTTTACCACCGGCGAGTCTGTCCCGGAATTCATCGGTCTTGGCCCTTAGCTCAGCGTCTGAGAGGGCCTTTATCTTTGGCTCGAAGGAGTTTATCTGCTCCACAATGGGCCAAAGCTGTGTAATCACCCGCTCGTTGGCCGAGCCGAATATCTTGTTTATGCCCTGTGTTACGTAATCGAATATCATATATATTTCGCCTCAGTCACTATTATATATACTCCTTTTGAAAATATCAAAATGGGAGGTGAAGATGCCGTCGTACTCTTTACCGGCGCGGCGAGCGTGGTTGGCACGAAGACGCCTTAGGACGTAACTGTACATGGAGACCCTGGTTACGTCCTTGTCCTTCTGTAATTTACCCTATTTCATAAGTATAGCAGATTTGACTAATTTAATCAGATTCAATTTCAGGTGTCAAGACATTCTACCTTAATAGGAGGGGTCTTACCGCAGATGGTCGAATTCGGTGTAATACTCCTGGAGGGGCTTGACTTCAAGCGGTTCTTTGAGCACGGCCTCTATACCCCTGGTGGCGGCGGTGGCGCCGGAGAGGGTGGTAAAGTAGGGTATCTGATATACCAGTGCTGTCCGGCGAATGGAATAAGAGTCCTTTTCTGCGACGTTCCCCTCTGTGGTGTTTATGACCAGTTGTATTTCCCCTTTTTTCAGATAATCTACTACGTTGGGGCTGCCTTCAATGACCTTGAGGACGTCTCTGGCGGGTATGCCTGCCTGTGATATTGCCTTTGCCGTGCCCCTGGTGGCCATGATTTCGAAGCCAAACCCGCGCAGCGTCCTGGCGATGTTCACGGCCTGCGGCTTGTCCCTGTTTTTGACGCTGATGAAGACCGTCCCCGCCGTTGGCAGGCAGCCGTCGGGTCCCATCTGACTCTTTGCGTAGGCCTTCCCAAAGCTCCTGTCAAGCCCCATCACCTCGCCCGTTGACTTCATTTCAGGCCCCAGGATGGTGTCCGCCCCGGGGAATTTTATAAAGGGCAGGACGGCCTCCTTAACGGCGGTGTAAGGGAACTTGCGGCGTTGTTGCAGCCCCATTTTCTTTAGCTTTTTGCCTACAGCAACCTTGGTTGCTATCTTCGCAAGCGGGATGCCGATGGCTTTGCTCACAAAGGGCACTGTACGGGATGCCCTGGGGTTTACCTCCAGCACAAATATCTCATCGTTTTTTACGGCATACTGTATGTTTATCAGGCCCTTTACTCTTAGTTCGAGTGCGAGGAGTATTGTCTGCCTCTCAAGTTCTTCCTGCATGTCGGCCTTTAGCGAATGCGGCGGTATGGCACAGGAGCTGTCGCCAGAGTGGATGCCTGCGGCCTCTATATGCTCCAAGACCCCTCCGATGAAGACGTCTTTACCGTCAGAGACGGCGTCCACGTCAATCTCCACGGCGTCTTCGAGGAATTTGTCGACCAGCACGGGGTGATTTGGTGAGACCTCGGTCGCCTGCTGTATATATTTCTCAAGCGATTCTCTGTTGAACGCCACCTGCATGGCGCGGCCGCCGAGTATGTAAGACGGCCTCAGCAGAATCGGGTATCCGATGGTCTCGGCTATTTTAACGGCCTCTTCCCGTGAGCGGGCACTGCCGTTTTCGCACTGTTTCAGGCCCAGTTTCTTGAGCATTTGTGCAAACCGTTCCCTGTCCTCGGCGCGGTCAATGCTGTCGGGGGACGTCCCCAGTATCCTGATGCCCTCTTTTTCAAGTGGGACAGCCAGCTTCAAGGGGGTCTGGCCGCCAAACTGCACGATAACGCCGAGAGGTTTTTCCTTTGCCGCTATCTCAAGGGTATCTTCCAGCGTCAGGGGTTCGAAGTAGAGCCTGTCGGATGTGTCATAATCAGTGCTCACCGTCTCAGGGTTACAGTTGACCATAATGGTCTCATAACCCATCTCCCGAAGCGCCATAACCGAGTGTACGCAGCAGTAGTCAAATTCTATCCCCTGCCCTATACGGTTGGGTCCGCTGCCGAGGATCATCACCTTTTTTTTCCTGGTGGGTTCCGACTCACACTCGGTCTCATAGGAGGAGTAGAGGTACGGGGTATAGGCCCTGAACTCCGCCGCGCAGGTGTCGACACGCTTAAAGACGGGCCTAATCTTGTGCCTGTGCCTCAAGGTCCTTATTGCGGATTCGGTAGAGCCCGTCAACCGGGCGAGGTGGGCGTCTGAGATGCCGGTGGCCTTGGCATCCCTCAGCGTCTCCAGGTCGGAGGTTCCGGCGGCCCTTACCCGCTCTTCCATTTCTATGATCTCTTTTATGTTGCATAAAAACCACGGGTCTATCCTTGTAAGGTCGTATAGTTCGTCAATGCCGATACCCGCCCTAAAACCCTCTGAGACGTACCATAGCCTGTCCCACGTAGGCGATTTCAGGTGCTCCCTGATGGCGCTCTTTTTCTGCTCGTCAGTCATGCCGGCGGGGAGTTCCAGGGTTAATCCGTAGGAGTCTATCTCAAGTGAGCGTACGGCCTTACCAAGCGCCTCCTTAAAGGTGCGCCCTATTGCCATCACCTCGCCCACGGACTTCATCTGCGTGGTGAGCCTCTCGTCGGCGCCGGGGAACTTCTCAAAGTTAAACCGGGGGTATTTGACCACACAGTAGTCTATAGTGGGCTCGAATGAGGCCGGGGTGTAGCGCGTGATGTCGTTGGGTATCTCGTCCAGGGTGTATCCGACGGCGAGCTTCGCCGCTATCTTTGCTATGGGAAACCCGGTGGCCTTAGAGGCAAGCGCGGAGCTGCGCGACACCCTGGGGTTCATCTCGATGGCCAGCATCTCGCCGGTGTCCTGATTGACCGAAAACTGTATGTTGGAACCGCCCGTGTCTACTCCTATCTCCCTGATAATCTTGATTGCAGCGTCCCTCATGTGCTGATACTCGCGGTCGGTGAGCGTCTGTACGGGGGCGACCGTGATGCTGTCACCGGTATGGACGCCCATCG
This sequence comes from Candidatus Brocadiales bacterium, assembly GCA_036475985.1. GTDB lineage: Bacteria > Planctomycetota > Brocadiia > Brocadiales > Bathyanammoxibiaceae > Bathyanammoxibius. Next base: position 14,742 of record JAZGAY010000097.1, on the reverse strand, counting down.
GGTCAAGGTTCTCGATCGAGCAGATTATTACGACGTTGTCCTTTCTGTCCCGCATTACCTCAAGCTCGTACTCCTTCCACCCGATGACGGAACGTTCTATAAGGACCTCGTGGACCGGGCTGAGGTCAAGGCCGTGCCTGATTAGCCCTTCATATTCATCCATGTCACCTCTGGCAACGTTGCCGCCCGCGCCGCCCATGGTGAAGGACGGGCGTATAATCAGGGGAAAACCAATTTCCTTGGCCGCCTGTAAGGCCTCTTCCATGTTCTTTGCACACCGGCTTTCCGGCACGCCGACCCCTATCCGCCCCATGGCCTCCTTAAAGAGGCGGCGGTCTTCGGCCATCTTTATGGCGTCGAGCCCGGCGCCTATAAGTTCCACGTTGTATTTTTTGAGCACTCCCGAGTCCGCCAGGCTTACTGATAGATTGAGCGCCGTCTGTCCGCCCAGCGTGGGCAACAGCGCCTGGGGCCGTTCCTTCTCGATGATGCGTTCGAGTATGTCGGGCACGAGTGGCTCTACGTAGGTGGCGTCGGCCAGCTCCGGGTCGGTCATGATGGTGGCGGGGTTTGAGTTCGCGAGCACTACCTTGAACCCCTCTTCCTTAAGGGCCTTGCACGCCTGTGTGCCGGAGTAGTCAAACTCGCAGGCCTGGCCTATAACGATGGGCCCGGAGCCTATTATCAGTATCTTCTGTATGTCTGTGCGTTTGGGCATTTCTTGTTTTTTTTGTAACTCCCTGTGGTTGCCCTTGTAGATTTCCAGGGCGGGCACGGTCTACCCGCCCCTACGGGGATTTGTTTAGCAGAGTAAACTCTGCCGCCACATTTTGTTTACTATTTTGATTTGTCTATCATCTCCAGAAATTTTTGGAACATGTGTCCTGCGTCATGTGGGCCGGGTGAGGCCTCGGGGTGGTGCTGGACGGAGAATGCGCGGATGTCCCTGCACCTCAGGCCCTCCACGGATTTGTCGTTAAGGTTTATGTGGCTTACCTCCACCTTGCCGAACGGTGTCTCTGTGAGTCCGCCGTTTGTCCGTACGGCGAACGAATGGTTCTGCGTGGTAATCTCCACCTTCTTGTTAGAGAGGTCCATGACGGGGTGGTTGACGCCGTGGTGGCCGAATTTCAGTTTATATGTCTTAAGTCCAAGCGCGAGCGCCATGAGCTGATGCCCCAGGCATATGCCCATAATGGGTTTTTTGTCGAGCAGACCACGGACGTTCTCAATCATGTACTCGACAGCCCCCGGGTCGCCGGGACCGTTCGAGATGAGGATGCCGTCGGGTTCCATGGACAGGACCTCACCGGGCCCCGTCGTGGCAGGGACTACCGTGACCCTTGCCCGCAGCTGCTCGAGGCCCCTGAGGATGTTATATTTCACGCCGCAGTCGTAGACGACTATATGTATGCGACCGTCCTTCGTTTCCTTCTTTGCGGCAGAATCCCAGTCATAGGCCGCTTTGGTGGTGACCTCCTTGACGAGGTCGCGACCCACCAGTCCGGGTGTCGCCTTTGCCTTGGACCTGAGTTTCTTGGGGTCGAGGTCTTCGGTGGAGATTACCCCTACCTGCTCGCCGTGGTCGCGTATATGTCTTGTGAGGGCGCGGGTGTCCAGGCCCTGAATGCCTACTATGCGGTGTGCCTTAAGGAGTGTGTCGAGATTTGTCTTGGAGCGCCAGTTGCTGGGATGATTGCAGTACTCCTTTACTATGAAACCGCTTAAGTGAAGCCCTGAGGATTCGTTATCTTCGAGGTTTATGCCGTAGTTTCCGATGAGCGGGTAGGTGAGGGTGACGATCTGGCCCTTGTATGAGGGGTCGGTCAGGACCTCCTGATACCCCGTAATGCCTGTGTTGAAAACAACTTCCCCCCTGGTCTCTCCCTCGATTCCAAAAGACCGTCCTTCGTAAAGGGCGCCATCGGCGAGCACTAGTAGGGCCCTTTTATTCATACCGTTATGTTGTGGGGGCTCATCATGTCCAAATTTCGCTAATCCTATCTCTACCGGACGTTTCTGTCAAGAAGAGGTTTTTCCCGTCATTGGTTCGGGTACGAGACCGCTAAGGGGTTTTTTGAAGTAGGGGGGTAGGTATGTCCCGAGCCCTTGGTGGTATTCGTTCTTGACAGGCGGTGTTGCATTAAGGTTAAATATACGTCCGGGTCTCAAACCAAACCCCTACATGGTCCTGGAGACGTATATGACACTGGCCAACAAGGTTACCATAGGGCGGATTCTTCTCACGCCGCTTCTCATTATATGCCTCTTTGAGGTTGCGAATGCGGAGTGGTGGCGTTATCTCTCGGCGAGTCTGCTCTTTATAGTCGGGATAGGCGACGTCGTAGACGGGTATCTTGCGAAGAAGAGAAACGAGGAAACGGAGCTAGGCAAGTTTCTAGACCCGATTGCGGATAAGTTTGTGGTAATAAGCCTTTGTCTGATTTTGTATTCCGGTTACTGGCCGGGTCCGCATCTGCCGTTCTGGCTGTTTGCTGTTATACTGGTCAGGGAAGTTTTTGTCATCGGCGGGTTCCTGTCTCTGTCTTTTGCAAACGTGAAGCTGAACCCTTGGCCGTGTCTGATAGGCCGCGTAAACAACAACGGGCAGCAGATCATGTATGGTTTTATTATCCTGGGAAACGTTATGCCCGATATCTCGATTAAGCTGATTCAGTTTGGAGTTGGCGGTACGTCTCTTATATCCTTTTTTGCGTATATGAGGCTTTTCTTCGATATTCTTAAGCAGCGCCAGGGTGTTAAGCCGGACGTAAGCCGTAGCATGCAGGAAGTGACTTAACGGGAGTTTTATAGATATGGTGTACAGTCCTATCGCATCGGTGTTGGAGGACCTCAAACAGGGCAAGATGGTTGTCGTGGTGGACGATGCCAACAGAGAGGATGAAGGCGACCTTACCATGGCGGCAGAAAAGGTCACCCCCGAGGCCGTAAATTTCATGCTCAACCATGCCCGCGGTATTGTTTGCCTTGCCATGTCGGGAGAGATGACTGAGTTGCTTGACCTCCCGCCGATGGTTACCAATAACAAAGCAAAGTTCGAGACACCGTTTACGGTGTCGATAGACGCCAGAGAAGGCGTAACGACGGGCGTGTCGGCCAAGGACCGCGCTACGACCATAAGGACGGCGGTTGGCGAGGGATGTAAGTCCGAGGACCTGGTACGGCCCGGGCACGTTTTTCCACTCAAGGCGAGGCTTGGAGGTGTACTGGTCAGGGCGGGACATACCGAAGGGGCCGTAGACCTTGCCAGGCTGGCCGGTCTCAGTCACGCCGCGGTTATATGTGAGATTATGGCCCCGGACGGGAAGATGGCCAAGCTCCCTGAGCTGAGGAAATTTGCCGAGGAACATAACATAAAGGTCTGCACGATTGCCGACATAATCAAATACCGTCATGAGAAAGAGCGCCTTATCGAGAAAAAGGTCTCGGTGAGACTCCCAACCGTCTACGGAGAATTCAAGGTACATCTCTACCGTTCGTGTGTTAACGAGTACCTGCACCTTGCGTTCTGTAAGGGCGATATCGGGACGGAAGGCGACGGCCCCGCCCCACAGCACGACGAACCGGTGTTGGTGAGAGTACATGACGAGTGCCTGACGGGCGATATATTCGGGTCGTTGAAGTGCGATTGCGGAGAGCAGTTGCATAACGCCCTGCAGATGATACAGAAAGAAGGCAAGGGCGTCTTACTGTACATGCGCCAGGAAGGCAGGGGCATCGGCCTTGAGAATAAGCTGCATGCATACGTCCTGCAGGAGAAAGAGGGTCTCGATACCGTGGAGGCAAACGAGAGACTGGGCTTCGTTGCCGATAAAAGGGACTATGGGATTGGCGCCCAGATACTCAGAGACCTGGGTATAAGCAAGATGAGGCTCCTTTCCAACAACCCCAGAAAGTTTAAGGGGCTTGCGGGATACGGGCTTGAGATTGTGGAGAGGGTTCCCATCGTCGTTGCTCCCACAAAGGAGAACGTGCGGTACCTCCAGACAAAGAAGAACAAACTGGGTCACCTGATAGACGTAGTATAATCATAGAGGAGGACTGTGTATGGCTACGATTCTCAAGTTTGTCAATGACGACGAGGCCCTGAGGATTGCCTCAAACATAGAGAAAGAAGGATACAATCTCTACATCGAGGCCTCCAGACGGACAAAGGACGGCAACTCGAAGCGAATGTTTGAGCGGTTGGCAGAGGCCGAGCAGAAACATTTAGTGCACTTCGATGACCTCCGCACGAGCCTGCACGAAAAGAAAGGGCAGATACCCTGGGGTGAAGATGATGAGTTGGTAAAAGCTTACATAAACAACCTGGTCCACACCGGGATTTTTAGCAGCGCAGAAAAGAAACGTGCAACAGCGAAGAAGGATATTAGCGAGATAGAGTCGTGTAAGATGGGCATCCAGGCCGAGAAAGACTCTATATTGTTCTTTGGCGAGGCGGCCAGACTGTGCAAGAACCGTCAGGGCAGAAAAATGTTCAAGACCCTTGTCGAGGAAGAGAAGCAACACCTGACGGAGCTGGCCCGACACCTCGGGCATTTAGAGACGCCTGTTGTACAAAAGAAAAGAAAATCCAGTAAAGCAAGAAAGCGTAAATAATGACAGAGACTGGAGAAAAGTATTATTGCGAGGTCTGCGGGGCTGAGGTGGAGGTCGTGGCGGGTGGCGCAGGTACGCTCGTTTGCTGCGACCAGCCAATGACACCGAAGTCAGCTTAGTCGTCAAAAACCTCTCAAGAACCCCCTGAACACCGCGACAAATTTCCCTTCAACGAAGCGCCGCTTCGTTGCCTACCACGAGAGTCTTTTGGCATTTCCGGTGGACGACGACCTTTACGGTCGTTGATATGTTCTGTTGTTGGATGGTAGGTGTTCGAAAATTTAGCTCCCGCGACTGCCCCTACACAATATTTACAGCCCCTTCAGCTCTACCTTGCCCAGTGTCTGTGCGTCCTTAAGGGTGTCCGCTGCCCTGCTTACCAGGACGATTACCAGATTCTCAGGGTCGAGGAGCCGCCTGGCCGTGCGGTTAATGTCTTCTCTGGAGACCGCCCTAATGTTTTCGAGGTATGTCTCCAGATAATCATCGGGCAGGCCGTAAAATTCCTGGTCTATAATCTTTGAGGCTATCTGTGTGGGCGTCTCAAGGCCCAGCGGGAAGTGGCCTATGTGATAGGCCTTGGCGTCGCTCAGTTCCTCTTCGGTCACGCCGCCGGACTTTAATTTCCTTAGCTGGTCGAGTACCAGCCACAGGGCCTCAAGGGCCGTCTCGTTCTTACTGTATGTCCGTATGTAAAAAGGCCCCCGCAGCCTCCTTGCGTCAAAGCGGCTGCTGACGCCGTAGCTCAGGCCCCTCTCCGCCCTTATCTCCGTGTAGAGTCTTGAGGTCGGTCCCCTGCCGAAGATACTGTTCATCAGCAGGAGCGGAAAATAGTCGGCGTCCGTGCGCTCGATGCCCAGGTGGCCGACGCGTATCTCCGTCTGTGTGAGGTCGGGTTTATCCACCAGGCGTATCCGGTAACCGGATATCTTGGGTGTGGAGGGCATCACGGGTTCTTGCAATTCACCCGCTTCCCAGTCGCCGAAGGTCTCTTTTATGGCGGCAAGGGTCTTTGCGGGGTCGATATCGCCTACTACCGTGAGGATGGAGTTGTTTGGCAGGTAGTGGCGTTTGTGGAACTCCAGGATTTCTTCCCGGGTTACGGCCTTGAGCCCCTCTGTTGTGCCGATGGGCGGATGGTTATATGGATGTGCGCCGTACAGCATCTGGCTGAAATGCCTCTCGGCGATGCTCCTTTTATTGTCCTTTTCCCTGAGTATTGAGGCCAGGGCCTTGTCACGCTGGGTTTCTATCTCTTGCGCCGGGAACGAGGGGTATCTCGCCACCTCGGAAAGAAGGTCGAGGATGGTCCCAAAGTGCCTGACGAGTGCCGTGGAGGAGACGGATGTGGAGTCGTAGTCACAGTCCATGTCCAGTCTGGCGCCTATAAAGTCTATCTCCTCCGAGATTTCTTCGGTGTTTTTTGAGCGCGTCCCTTCGCGCAACAGCTGTGCGGTGAGATTGGCAAGTCCGGGCATCTCTTGGGGGTCCTGTGCGGAGCCGGTCCCGACCAGGAGTTCTATTGCGGCGATGGGCAGCTCATGGTGTTCGACCATGATTATCCTGAGTCCGTTGTCCAGCGTCGCCTTCCGGTACTCTACGGGCGGCAGGTCGTCACCGCCTTCGGTGATTGTGCCCGTAGTAAGGTGTTGTAAGAAGAGGAATATAACCATTACGGCTACACGGCGGTTCATAGGCATTTCATTCTTTCTTGGGCAGCAGTCTTACCACGGTCCTGTTCTCCGGGGCGAAATACTTTTCTGCCACCCTCTTTATATCGTCGGCGGTTGTGGTGCGATATTTTTCAAGGTCTTTTATGAAGCCCTGCGGGTCGCCGGTCTGTGTCAGGCTGAAACCCATCTGTAATCCCCTGACGAAGTTGGTCTGGAGGCTGTAGATCAGGTCGGTCTCTATCTGGTTCCCCGCCTTCTCCAGCTCGTGCCCGGTCACCGCTTCAGTCTTGAGTTGTTCCAGGCTGTCGTAGATTACCGATGCTATTTCGTCGGGTGAGTGGCCCTCGTTTATGTTTCTTACCGTGATTATGAACAGCCCCGGGTCATTGTTTGTGGATGGTGACGCCGAGACGTAAAGGGCCGCCCGGTCCTCGTGGATGATTTTCTTGTACAGCCTGGAGCTGTGCCCGTCGGTCAGGATGCTTCCTATAAGTTCTAGTACGGGGATGTCGTTGTGGGCCGCCTCGGGGATGTGATAGGCGACGGCCAGCCAGGGTGACTGGGTGTCGACATAGAGGTCTTTGCGCCTTTCCTCCTCCTGCCGGGGTTCAGCCGGTATTTCCGCGTCGGGACGTCTTGCGGGTGGCAGGCCACCAAAATATTTCTCCATGGTGGAGATGGCCTCCTGCGTGTCTACGTCGCCGAGGAGTATGATGGTGGCGTTATTCGGCGCGTAGTGGGTGCGGTAGTATTCCCTGCAGTCTTCCAGGGTTATGGCGTCGAGGTTTGACATCCACCCGTTAACGGGCCAGCGGTAGGGGTGCACGGTAAAGGCGGTGGAGTATATGGCCTCGGCCATGGTGCCGTAGAGCGAGTTGTCTATGCGGAGACGCCTTTCTTCCTTCACCACCTCCCTTTCCGAGGCCAGTGTCCTGGCGGTGAGCCTGAGGTGTGCCATCCTGTCCGCTTCAAGTTCTGCGGCCAGTGCAAGTTTGGAGCTGGGCAGGTTTTCAAAGTATGCCGTGGCGTCCTCGGTGGTGAAGGCGTTGTCTGTGCCGCCGTTTGCCCGTACGATCTTGCTGTGCTGCTCCGGCTCCACGTTCCTTGAGCCCTTGAACATCATGTGTTCAAAGAGATGTGATATGCCCGTGATACCGGGTCTCTCGTTTATCGAGCCTACGTGGTACCAGATCTGGAAGCTGATGACGGGCGCGGAGTGGTCTTCGTTTATAAGGAGCCTCAGGCCGTTCTCAAGCCGGTGCTCCTTGAGGTCCAGCTCTATCAGGGCAGCGGCATGGCCCTGTTGACACAGCAGCAAAATAGTTAGAAGACATATTATATATAACCTCATACTATTATATGGTAATCTCCTCAAAACCATGGCGTCTGTAGTCTATCTCGCCGATACCTGCCTCATGGGCCTCTCTGATAAAGCCCACGTCCTCCCCTCTCAGTCCGAAGAGGGTCGTGCCGTAGGAGTCAACGGCCACGGGGTCGGTGCTTACCACAATCCGTCTCGCGCCGTCTGCGGAGTTGTCTACGTCCTCAAGCCTCCCGCCCGTGGGGCCGTGGCGCTTGAGTACCCTGTAGGCGTCGAGCACTGTGAGGTCGACCTTCACCACCCTGTTGAGGTCTGCTATCTTGGGGTGTATGTCCTTGTGGAGTCTGCCCCTGTCCCACCCCACCATCCCGAAGGTGTTTTTGAGGGCCATTGTAAGGCGCGACGTGCTGTGGTGTTTTGCAATGGGGACGTTTATCAGGACGTCTACTTCCTCTTCGAGCACAAAGGCGTCGTTAAATGCCCATGATTTAAGGGCCTTGCCGCCGGGGATGGGGAGTTCCCGGAATCGGGATTTGTCGACATAGGCTATCTCTGCCCCTGAGCGCCTGGCGGCTCCTTCGATACCGCTAATCTTGTATGAAGGTCTGGGGTTGCCGGAGCATGTGTGGTCCATTACCCTGACCCTTGACGCCCCGGCCTCAAGGCACAATCCCACCAGCGCCGCCACCAAATACGGGTTGGTGTTTGCGGCGAACCCGGGCGCCCTGTTCCAGGAGATGTTGGGCTTAATCACCACTTTGTCACCCCTGGACACCAGCCCATCCATGCCTCCCAGTGCTGCCAGGGCCCTGACGGTCATCTCTCGGATAATCTGTGCTTCGTCCCCTTCGCCTGTACTGTCGGGGCTGTGTACTACGATAATGTCCCTCTTTAAGCTGCTGTCTTTGAACTCTTTGAGGGGCCTGTGTGTCTTATGTAACGTGCGCAGGTAGGAGAGGCCGTAGAGACAGGTCCCGGCGCCTATGGCCGTCTTAAGAAAGGTTCTTCTTGAGATGTCGTTGCCCATTGCAGACCGGTATCATGAGTTTGCGGGACGTAGGCCCGTCAGTCAAACAGTGCGTCCACGAACGTGTCGGGGTCAAATTTCTGTATGTCTTCGGCACCTTCTCCCAGTCCAAGGAATTTTACCGGTATTTTTACCTCGTCCTGCATTCCGATAACTATGCCGCCCTTTGCGGTGCCGTCGAGCTTGGCAAGAAACAGGCCCGTGATGTCGACCGCCTCCTTAAAGAGTTTCACCTGTGAGATGGCGTTCTGTCCGGTGGTTGCGTCTACGACCATCAGCACCTCGTGCGGCGCGCCTTCAATCCTCTTTGAGATGACCCTTTTTATCTTGCCCAGTTCCTGCATAAGGTTCTGTTTTGTGTGAAGTCTTCCGGCGGTATCCACTATTACTACGTCTACTCCCCTGGCGATGGCGGCTTCAATGCTGTCGTAGGCAACGGCAGCGGGGTCCGCGCCCTCACCGTGTTTCACAATCTGTGCGCCGATGCGGTCTGACCATATCTCCAGTTGTTCCGTGGCGCCAGCCCTGAAGGTGTCTCCGGCCGCAAGCAATACCTTCTTGCCTTCCTTAACCAGCATGTTGCCCAGTTTGGCAATCGACGTCGTCTTGCCGCTGCCGTTCACGCCGGCTACCAGGATGACCGTGGGGGGTTCCGGGGCGACGTGCAGGTCCCGTCTACCGTCCTTAAAGCGCTCTTTGAGTTTTTTCTTGAGGAACGCTTTCATGCCGGTTGTATCGGTAAACTCTCTTAGCTCCCAGGCCTCCCGTATTTCCTTGACAAGTGCGGTTACGAACCTTACACCCATGTCCGCCTCTATGAGTGCGGCCTCGAGCTCCTCCAGCACGTCGTCGTTTATCTCTTGTTCGATGGAGAGCAGGCCGTGAAGGTTGCTTTCTATGCGGGTTCTGGTCTTCTTGAGACCCTTCTTGAGCCCCTCTACGTCAACCCACGTGTCGAGGGAAAGCCAGTAGGTGGCGGCAGACTTGGGCGGGGCCTTCTTGCCCTCTTTTTTCTTTTCTGGTGCGGGTGGCGGCTGTTTAAATATATCGTCGAACGTCTTGTCGGACTCTGCTACGCTGGACTTCTCTTTCTTCTCTTCAGTTCCTGCCTGCATCTTTTTTGCATCCGCGTCTTCTTCTTTGGCGCCCCTGTCAGGGTGTTCCTTTTCTGGCCGTTGCCCGGCCTCCTTTTTATCCTCTTCCAGGCCCGTTATGTCTTTCGGGTAATCAAACGCCATAAATACGGCCTCCCGCCCCTTGTTACGTAGTGGTCAAAACGCCTTTCCCCTGTTTACACCGGTCTCTCAGGGCATGAACCGTATCATTGGAGACCTTCATCATTCCTAAAGGTATGTTCGGTTTCCTTGACCCGTGAAAGTCGGAGCCACCGGTGGGTATCAAGTTGTACTTCTTTGCAAGACCAAGATATTTTTCTACTATGTCCGGCGGGTACGAGGGATAGTACACCTCGATTGCCTGTAAGCCGCTTTCCACAAGAAGGGGTATGAGGTCATCTTTTCTTGAAAGCCCTGGATGGGCGTAAACCGATACCCCCCCTGCCCCGTGTATGAGTTCAATTGCCTGCTCTGGCGTGAGTGTTATTTTGGGGACGTATGCAGGACAATCATCGCCGATGTATTTGTTAAACGTTTCTGGAATGTTGCTGCAATAGCCGCGGTCGATCAGCACCTCCGCGACGTGCATCCTGCCGGGAGGACTGCCGCTCGCCAGGCGGAGAATATCTTCGGTCTCTATATTTACGTTAACCGCCCTCAGTTTCTCCACGATGGTCGATAGCCTGGCGACCCTTTCCTCGTTTATCTGGATAAGTTTCTCCGTCAAGTTTCTATCGTCTATGTCAATAAACAGGCCGAGTATGTGTATCTCGTACGGGGAGACGTATCCGGACACTTCAACGCCGGGTATTACATGGATGTTTCTCTTGAGAGCCTCCTTCCGGGCGGGCGGTACGCCGTCGATGGTGTCGTGGTCCGTTATGGCGATTGTCTTCAGGCCTATACGCGCAGCTTCCTCAACCACCTCATGAGGGAGGGACGTGCCGTCGGAACACGAGGTATGGACGTGCAGGTCCGCCTCGCCGTAATCTACGACAGGTGGGTCTTCCGGCCCTGCTTTAGCGTATTCCTGTATCTTGCTGTTGCGGCTTATATAGACCTTGTCCAGTATGCCGTTTACGAACGCGCCGGAGTTCTCGGTGCTGTATTTTTTGGCAAGGTCTATAGCCTCGTTGACGGATACTTTGGGCGGGATGTCGTCTCTGAAAAGGAGTTCATAGACAGCCATGCGGAGGATGCAACGGTCTATAACGGCCATGCCGGGTAGATCCCAGTTCTCTACGACCGACGTTATTTCTTCGTCTATCTTGTCTGTGTTGTCCTGGCAACCTCTCACCAGTTCGGACGCAAACCCTGTGACCTCATCGTCCTCGGCCTTGGTGATGCAGGAAGAAATGGCTTCATCCAAAATATCCCGCCCGCGTATATCTATCTGATAAAGGGCCTGCAACGCCAACTCCCTGGCGCGTGTCCTCTTTCTCATACCCGCATAACCTACTTTTTCTTCCTTGACTTCAGGCGTTTGAACAGGTTTGCCATCTCGATGGCGTCCATCGCAGCATCCGCCCCGCGGTTACCGCTGCGTGTGCCAGCGCGGTCGATGGCGTGCTCCAGGGTCTCTGCGGTGATAACGCCGAGTATGGTGGGTACGCCCGTTTCAAGCCCTACCTGGGCCACGCCCTTTGACACCTCACCGGCGACATATTCAAAGTGCGGCGTCTGGCCGCGAAGTACGGCGCCCAGACAGATAACGGCGTCATAGCGCTTGCTGCGGGCCAGGGTCAGGGCCGCCGATGGTATCTCAAAGGCGCCCGGTACCCAGCAGACGTCTATGTCTCTTTCCTTCACGCCGTGCCTGAGAAGGCAGTCCTGCGCGCCCTCCAGAAGCTTCCGGGTTAGAAACTCGTTAAACCTGCTTACAACCAGACAAAAGGTATTTCCGGTGCCGATAAGGTCACCCTGATATGTCTCGCCCATGGGCCTGCTCCTTCTATTCTCGTATTTCTTAAAGAACCGAGCAAGGGTCGTTCAAAGTATAAAAACTACCAAAAAAATGACCCTATTTCAAGGTAATTCAAACACTTGTAATCAACCGAAGAGTTTATTATTATAGCGAAACCGACCATTTTTGGATGAAAGATAACGTGCCAAATGTCCATTAAAGGGATTAAGTCAGGAATAGAGGAGCTCAGGCTTTCCCTCGGCGAACATCTCGAGGAACTTCGCACGCGGATAATCGTGTGCATCCTGTTTCTCCTGGTGTGCTTTATCGTGTGCTGGGTGTTCAAGGCCGACCTGCTATGGCTGGCCAAGAGGCCCCACACCCTCACCATGGAGAAGCTGGGACTGCCCACCACCCTCAAGGTGCTGAGCTATCAGGAGGGCTTCTTTGCCTATATCAAGCTCTGCCTCATCAGCGCCTTTTTCGTGTCGTACCCTTTTATGATATTTCAGGCATGGCTCTTCGTGGGGGTGGGACTCTATCCGCACGAACGCAAATACGTAAAGACCTTTCTTCCCGTATCCTTTATGGCCTTTATCGTCGGGTCGTTGTTTGGCTACCTCTTTCTCATACCCCTCTGCCTCTACTTTCTAATAAACATACTGGGCACCACCATAATACCGGTCATCACCATGTCGCAGTATATCTCCCTGATGTTCCTCCTGACCATCGCGCTCGGGCTGGTCTTTCAGATACCGCTTGTGATGCTGCTACTCTCGAAGATGGGGATACTCGATGCGGATGACTTCATTACACACCGCAGGCACATCCTGCTGGGGGTATTTGTCGTGGCAGCCATCATCACCCCTCCCGACCCCTTCAGCCAGATCTCTACGGCCATACCCATGCTGGCGCTCTATGAGCTGGGGATACTGCTGATAAAACCCACAAGGGAAAGAATCATGTACGCCGCGGGGGTTTTTGTAGCGGTGCTGCTGGCTGCAGGCGGCCTTTATGCGTACCTTACTATGACTGAGATAGGAAGCATTAGCTCAAGCGACGGCACCGTTACCGTGACCGGCTCCAAAGACGAATCTACCAACAGCCTCTGCAGGGGCAATGAACTCCGGACGGGCAGCGACTCACGCACCGCCATCTCCCTTGCTAGCGACACGCACGTCTTCGTGAATCAGGAGACCCGGCTGGCGATCACGGGCAAGAGCTCGCTCAAGCTCTTTGAGGGAGAGGTGCTGGTAAGTGTACGTGAAGGCGGTGGTGGCTTTGAGGTAGTGACCGAGGGCTCAAGGGTGCAGATAGCAGAGGACGAAAAGGCGGGCGCAGGTGAGAAAGGTATAGAGTTCGATGTCAGGGTGACTGAGGGCACGCTGGTGGTCACCGTGATAAGGGGCATCGCCACGGTTATTGCGGAGGAGGAGCGGCACACCGTGCGAGCCGGCCGCCAGCTGGCCGTATCCCCCGGCGGCAAACCCGTCGACACGGGGACAATAACAAACTGGGCAGAGGGGTTGGAAGTGGAGTCCAAATAAGCAGTCTTAGGGTAGGGTGCGTCTCGACGCACCGAAAGAGGCTGTTGTAGGGGCAACTCCCTGTGGTTGCCCGTGTAAATTTCCAGGGTGGGCACGGGGCTCCGCCTGAGACAGCATCCAGCGTACTTATCTCTAATTTTAGATTCTGGTAGGCGTTGGGATACGTCTTATTGGTTGTCTGCCGGGTAAGGTAGAGAGCTCTTCATCACGCAGCCTGCAGCTGGGATTTGGCGGTCTCGAAGACCTTGTCGAAGCCCTGAGGGTCGTTTACGGCCATCTCGGCGAGTTGTTTGCGGTCTATCTCGACGCCTGCCTTTATGAGGCCGCCCATGAACTGGCTGTAGCTTAGCCCACGCTCCCTGGCGGCGGCATTGATGCGGATTACCCAGAGCTTGCGGAACTGGCGTTTGCGGGTCTTCCGGTCACGGTAGGCGAAGGCTCCCGCCCTGAGGAGCGTCTCCTTGGCCTTCGTGTAGAGGTTCTTCCTGCCCCCCCAGAAGCCCTCGGATTGTTTCAGAATCCTCTTTCTGCCGCGTCTCCTGGCCGGTCCCTTTCTGGCCCTTGGCATCTTACGTTCTCCCTTCTAACTAATATAATATGTCAGGCAGGTATATGGCGCGTCCGCTGCCTGATTGGAACCTGGACGTCGTTCGCAGTCTGCGCGGGGTCCCTTACTGGCCCAGCATCTGTCTTATCTTGGCGGCCTGGGCGCCTTCGATCACGTTTTTCCGTCTCAGCTGGCGGCCCCGCTTGCCGTTCTTTGTGGACATAAGGTGGCTGGTGAAGGACCTCCTGTGCTTTATCTTGCCGCTGGCGGTGATCTTTACCCTCTTTGCCAGTCCTTTGTGGGTCTTTTGCTTCGGCATCCTGTTAAAAACTCCCAAAAATCCCCTGGTTCGTTATTTTGGCGCCAGTATCATTCCCATGCGGCGTCCGTCCATGGTCGGTATCTTTTCTACCTTGGCGATGTCTTCTAAATCCTGGGCGAACTCCAACATTATGTCTCTGGCCCTCGCGGCGTGCATCCGCTCTCTGCCGCGAAACAACATATTTACCAGAACCTTGTCCCCCTTTTCAAGGAAATTCCTGGCCTTACGAATTTTTGTGTTCCTGTCGCCGACGTCGGTCTTGGGTCTAAGCCTCATCTCCTTTAACTGGGTGGCGTGCCCCCGGCTGTGCGCTTTCTTTTGCTTATACATGTATTTGCCGTAATTCATCAGACGGCAAACGGGCGGGGTTGCCTGTGCGGCCACCTCTACAAGGTCCACTTCGAGCGCCCTTGCCTTCTCCAGCGCATCCTGGCGTGAGACAATCCCTAACTGCTCGCCCGACTCACTAATCAGCCTTACCTCTTTTGCGCTAATCCTTTCGTTAATCCTGGATTTCGGTGGAATAGATGATCACCTCGCTTTCTCTATTAAGGTTTCTATGCTATGACTTACTGTCGATTTCTTTTCTCAGGCGTTTGAGGAATTCGTCTATGCTGCACTGTCCCTCGTCGCCTTTTTTTCGACTCCTGACAGAGACCGCCTCTGT
>JAZGAY010000096.1:0-3308 GCA_036475985.1 Candidatus Brocadiales bacterium | reverse complement strand
ACTTGTCCGCACTTGGCGCACAACCCATTTGTCCGCAAGGCAAACGGGGACGAGGCGGATAGACCTAGTTATCTATAAAATCTCATTCTCGTACTGTCCGCAGGGTTTAAAATCCGCCTCGCCATAGGTGAGGGGTGGCTATATTCTCTTCTTACTTGTCCGCACTTGGCGCACAACCCATTTGTCCACAAGGCAAACGGGGACGAGGCGGATAATCCTGTTTGTTTCTGAAAGCTCATTCTCGTACTGTCTGCAAGGTTAAAATCCGCCTCGCCATAGGTGAGGGGTGGCTATTTTCTCGTACTTGTCCGCACTTGGCGCACAACCCGTTTGTCCACAAGGCAAACGGGGACGAGGCGGATATAATCTCATACGTATCTGTACCAGCGTATTCCAATCACATGCCCCTTAAGGTCTAGTGTTTAACGCTAACGATCCGGCGTATTTTTCCACGCGGTGTTTTCCACCTCACGTCTACGTATTCCATGTGGTCGAGCCTTGATTCTTCGGTCTTTACCACACTGTAAAGGTTTTTAAGCTTCTCGCTGTCAGAAAGCTCATCCACCTGTTGGCAAAGCGCCGAACATCCCCACTTTATTGCCACACCGTCCTTAGTCCAAAGAACAATGTCACTCTCGCCCACGGTCCTTCCCAGACCCACGTTGCTCACATCAACGACATTTATCCCCAGGCGTCTGTGCGCATCATTGTCTTTCAGAAACTTTACCAGCTCTATACCCGCCTTAATTCCCAAATCGTCCAGACGCTCTCCAGCCCTGGGCATCTTCCTTATGCGCGCAGACTGTATATAGGGGGTCTTACCCTGATCCGATGGCCAGGAATAATACCCGGTCGGAAGTACCATACCGTCATCATCAAGGAGATGAAACGTACCATTTTTCCTTAGAACGGCTGACGGTCTCCTCAGCTCGAGCCTTATGCTCAGCTTGTTAGGGAACTCCTTCTTTACCGAATGCACCTTTAGAACCCATGGATTTTGCTCCAGGGTTTCTGCCACTTTTTTTGTCAGGTCTTTCTCAAAAAGACTCCTGCCGAGCAACCCTTTGGTATTCCTTACCTCTTCTAATAGCCCCGGTTTTACTCCATCGACAGGGAATATTGTCAATGACACATCCCGTACACTGAAATCTTCCAAAACAGTAAGCTGCCTCCAACCCTCGTAGGTGGCCCAGCCCATGAGGCATGCGAACATAACAAGGAGGCCGATATGAAAGTATATGGAGTTGACCGTCGTCTTTAATTTTCCGGCATTTGTTGCAGCGTTATTTCTGGCGATCGCTTTCATCTTATACCCCTACACAACTAAGATTTTCGCTTCTCTCGGCATGTTCCACATCTTTCCGCGCAAGCAGTACGATTCCCCGACACAGTTCCTGGAAGCTTACACCCGCAGCCTCCGCCGCCTTCGGCAGCAGGCTCCTTTCTGTAAAACCAGGTATTGTATTAACCTCCAGTAGAAACAGCTCTCCCTCATCACCCAGCATCATATCCACCCTTGAAAACACCGAACATCCCAGCACATGGTGCGCATCAAGCGCCAGCTGTTGTGCCCGGGCGTAAACGTCCTTCGGGATATCGGGGGAGGTTATGTAACGGGTATTTCCGTCTTCATACTTTGCGGAAAGGTCATAGAACTCCCGCGCAGATTTTATTTCAATGACTGGAAGCGCATTGTCATCGAATATTCCCACGGTAAGTTCCCTACCCCGGATAAACTCCTCAATTATCGCGTTCTCATCATAGCGGAAGGCTATTTCCAGGGAGCGGGCCAACTCTGAGAGGCTATGGACTATCGATACGCCCACGCTGGAACCGCCATTAGAAGGCTTTACCACCAACGGCATGGGCAGTTTTTCAAGTAGAAGCCCTTCCAGCTCTTGTATGGGCTGACCACGTCTCACTGTCAGAAACTTGGCAGTGGGAATCCCGGACGTAACAAAGGTCCACTTTGTTTCAATCTTATCCATTGCCATCTTGCTGGCACGTACGTCAGAACCAGTGTAGGAAATTCCTTTGGAATCCAGTAACCTTTGCACTCCACCGTCTTCTCCGAAGTAACCGTGCATAGCGATAAACACCACGTCCACATCGAGGTCGTCCAGTACCTTGACCTCTGTGTCGTTAACTACAACAGGTGTTACGGCATAACCCGTTTCTTCGAGGGCCTTGGCTACCGCCCGGCCGGAGGAGAGGGATATCTCCCTCTCAGGAGAAACGCCACCCATGAGCACTGCCACCCGTTTCGCCGCATGTTTATCCGGCGCAAAAACGAGCTTACTCTCAACGGGAAAAACAGTTTGTCCTGTTACCATACCTTTATCTCCATATCCAATATGAGACCAACGTGTCTTTTTATCTCTTCCCTTATCTTGTAGATAAGCTCCAGTATCTGTGAGGCGGTTGCTGAACCCAGATTCACGATGAAGTTGGCATGTTTTTTTGATACCGTTGCATCGCCAATCCTTAAGTTTTTCAGGCCCGACTTGTCTATCAATGCACCTGCACTATAGCCTTTCGGGTTCTTAAAGATACAACCGGCACTCCTGGCAGCCAGGGGTTGAGACATCCTTTTTTCCATAAGTATTTCTAACATTCGCCTTGAGATAGCCACCGCGTCGCCACGCTTCAGCTCAAGCTCTACTTCCACGATAATCTCGTCCGCAAGGCTGGAGCATCGATAGCCAAACTCAATGTCGTCCGCCCCGTAAGAATGAAGTTCTCCATCGTACCCTATGGTGGTCACACTCCTTACACAACTGCCGATAGTGCCGTACCTGCCACCGGCGTTCATCGCTACCGCACCGCCCACACTGCCAGGTACGCCGATAAGCGGCTCCAACCCATCCAACCCCAGGTGGGCCATCTTGCGAACCATTCTCGGCAGACTTGTTCCCCCGCCACAGACTACGACCTCTGGGCCTTTCTGTCTTATTCTACCGAAGTGTCTACCCTTCAAGTGCACCACCATACCTCTTACACCGCTATCCGGTATCAATATGTTGCAGCCCTTGCCCAGGACAGATATGTCCAGTCCACTGCTATTCGCATAACGTAAGACCTCTTGAAGCTGAAGTATATTAGACGGTTCCGCAAACACGTCAGCACAACCTCCGACCTTACATGAAGTATATTGACTTAAGGAACGATCATGCTTTAAGGCTCCATCAGTTAATGCCCTTACCATTAAATTTGTCCTTTAGAATGGAAACCAATTCCACCCCCACTTGCCACACATTGCCAGCTCCCATGGTCATCACCACGTCCCCCGGATGTAGACGGGAGGATAT
>JAZGAY010000095.1:0-6353 GCA_036475985.1 Candidatus Brocadiales bacterium | reverse complement strand
GCATTATTGGCATTATTATTTTTCTCGGCGGTATGCCCTGTTTCTTTATCCTTATTGACGGCCTCAATCTTTTGAAACACCACGGCGCCGTCGGTGAAATATACAGTATCGCTGCCCTTGAAGTAATATCTGACCTCTTCTGCGGTCTGTCCCCGGTTTTCTATAAAGAAGGCGGGGAGATTGCCCAGTTGTTTTATTGCCCCGGCGTTATCGGCCTCTTTAAGATTCTGTGGTTGATTCGCCTCGGATTCCTGGACCGTGTAGGCAGGGCAGAAGAGAGTAATCAATACAACAGACAGGATAGCAAACAAAATTGACGAGGAGCTTCTCATAACCACTTTCTCCTTTATATTACTCGGTAACGTACCGGATTATGGGTACGCTAATCTTGAGTACTCCCATTGTTGACATAAGTAATCATTTAACGATATGGTTTCAGGGGTTTAATTCCCGTCAAGGTTCCCGCAGACTAACCCGCCCGCGCCGGGACTGTCCTTTGTAATCCTTTTCCAGTTAGTATCATTCATATAGGCCCAGGTGCCGTTAGGGGGCCAGTCCCCTATCAGGTCGTCCTTGCCGTTGCCGTCCAGGTCTCCTGTGGCCATACCCACGCCCGGGCTGTCCTTTGTAATCCTTTTCCAGGTGCTGTCGTTCATGTAGGCCCAGGTGCCATTAGGGGGCCAGTCCCCTATCAGGTCAGCCTCGCCTGTGGCCGCAGATGTCCCTGATTGGGTCACGGTGAACGTATCACCGGCGATTGTGATTGTGCCTGTCCTTGAAATGCTGCCGGTATTGGCAGCTACTGAGTAGCCCGCCGTCCCGTCACCGGTGCTGCTGCTGCCGGACGTGACGGTAATCCAGCTCTTATTGCTTACAGCAGTCCAGGAACAATCACTTGCCGCTGCGGTCACGGTCACACTCCCCGTCCCCCCACTTGCAGCGGGTGATACGCTGGTAGGCGAGATGGAGTAGGTACAGGACACCCCGGCCTGGCTTACGGTGAATGTATCACCGGCGATGGTAATTGTGCCCGACCTTACGCTGTTAAGGCTATTTGCAGCCACAGAGTAGCCCACCGTCCCGCTGCCGGTGCCGCTGCTTCCGGACGTGACGGTAATCCAGCTCTTATTGCTTACCGCAGTCCAGGAGCAGCTGACTGTTGCGGTTACAGTCACACTCCCGGTTCCACTACTTACAGTGGCTGACGCGCTGGTAGGCGAGATGGAATAGGTGCAGGCATCGAAACTGATGGAAGCGACCCACGTGCCCCAGTCCCAGGTCGATGAGACCCCTGAGACATCCTTCGCGTATTCGCCATAGACCCACACCAGGTTGGAGTTAGAAGGGTCAAGCGAGGCGGCGAAGTAATCGCCCCAGCGAGACCCGGTGATGCATTCTTCACCCGCCTTTAATAGAATGGAGCTCGACGTGGAGCCAGCGCCACTTTCGCGATATGCAGCCCGCAGGCTCGCGTATTCGCCGGTACTGCTTTGCGCAAACACCAGTGCTATGTTGTTACTGCCGTCGGGGCAGATAGACGGCATCCAGTAATAGTATCCATCCGCACCGTATCTAATATCTAAATCAGCCGTGTTGTTGGTGGTGTTCAGCTTGAGATAACGAATCGCAGCTACCGTACCACTACCCCAGTTATAGTCCTCACAAAAGGCGCAGTAGACATACCCGTCACGATAAACACAGTTATACATGCGGGTGTCAATGGTATCCAGCGTATTTGCACAGCCCAGTTGTTCGGCATCGGGTGGTAAACTATAACTCCCTATACTAATAGTCGCCTGCCTTGTCCAGTTGACGGCGGTACCCGGAAAGGTGGGAACCACCTTCCAAAGCGTAACAAAATTACTTGTTCCATAATCACTGTCTACTAGATACTCTGCGCCAGGGGTGCCAAAGGTCACGGCCGTCCTGAGTGTAAAGGCCTGCCCCCCGTCTCCGTCTGTCCTGTCCCAGGCCCTCCAGTAGCTAAACGATGAACCCGTATAGAGGGAAGACTTTGGCAAGATAAGGAGTACAGAGGTCTTAAAGGAATTTCCACTAAATGTAAACTGGTTGGCAGTAAGATAAACTGCCCCGCCTGAACCGCTCGAGATGTCGTCAAATCCCACGTCGGGGTAATCTGCCCAGGTATTCGAACCACTGACCATAAGTGCCCCTTCAAGGGCCCAGTTCCACCAGTCACCCGTCGGGTCATTGGTCTTTGAAACAGAGAGGAGAAACTTGCTCGTTGTTGAACCCGTTTTCCCGAGGGCCATCATAATCCAATGCCCCTCATTGTGGTCATAGACTACCCTCGGGTCAAAAGGGTTACTTGCCGTGTAAACATCGGCCCACCAACTCGCAAAGCTTGCCGACTTTAATTGGGTTCCTGTTTTGTCGTAGACGGCCAATGACTGGTTAACCACGGTTACGATGTGACTGGGGCCAGCTGCTGCATGGGGGTCTGGCGGCCTGGATATGCCGGCTGGCTGGCTATCGACGTCCATGCCCTCAAAGCTGGTGTTGACGGTAGCAGCCTTGGCCTCAGGGGCCAGGCCGGACACGCTCAAGTCCACCTCATTCGTTACCAGATACTCATCAGCAGAGGGAGTATACGGCTGATGCTTCAGCCACTCTATCTCCTCTTCGGGTATAGCATGGAGTAAAGGGTGTTCCACTCCTTGCTCTTCTCCCAACGCAGGGATAGCGGCGCCCGCCTCCGGGGCGAGGTCACTCCACGACCTTGTCGTTCCCGCGCTGGCACTTTGCGATTCCGATTCGTCCGCCCACAATGCCGTTGTAGTCGATAAAATGAGAACGCAAACGCACAGGAAGACAAACATAAATCCAGAAAAGCTCTGCGTGTTTTTACCCAAGTAATCCCGCATCATTTTCTGCCCCCATACTTATCTTTTACCATTGAAGGGAGACCTTTGAAAATTAAGGCGGTACTACAGCCAACGGATTTCTGAAAAACCCTAAGGCGCCTAAGGTGGACCGTTCTGTGAGCTCGTCCGACAAAATGGCGAGTATGACTGTTGAGGCTAAAACCCTGCGCTACATAACACATGGTGTTTTTAAAGACATCCCCAAGGTCTAACGTATAGGGTAATAATCCTGGTTTAACGAGATTCCATCTCCTTCAATCATTATGCTAAAACCAGGTCCTTTAGTGCTGAAGTTTGTTATGTCAAACGAGGCCTCAAGTCCCGAATTTGTCTCTTGCACCTTGAGTGCCTTGGCCCCCCTGTCAACTTCAACCTTGAGCTCCATTGTCGGATATCCGCTTGGAGGCGGGTATACACTACCTTCTGCCGACGTCTTTACCTTAGACGCCACCTTCTGGCTAAACAACTCCTTGTTGTTTGCAGAGGCCCTTACCTCGATATCGTTTCCCGTTTTGTTAATGATGTAAAAGAATGTATATACACTTCCTTGTTCTTCCGTCGCTGGCGCGTCCAAGCTGGCGGTCGTAGTTGTTTCTTTTTTTGTATTTGTACACCCGAGAAGTAAACTCGCAGCCAGCATCAAGACAAATAACCCTTTTCCCTTTGTCCCCATCATAGGTGCAAAAGCCTTTCTTGACTATCTACCTGCGTATAATCTGAGACCTCTGTAAAATCCAATATTTTAGAGTCCTCTTAATAAACCCTATCAAGTTTGTAGTGTATTTTCAAGTGGTTTATGCCATCAGAACCTAAAGGGGGTACCGCCTTTTATGCCTTTTAGTGTTTTGCAGGGTACGTCCGAAGCAGACGTGGGGACGAGGCGACCTCGTCCCCACAGACTGACCAAGTCGAACCAGTAGGGCTTAAAGCCATGACTTGAATTACATGGGTATGTCGTACATGCTGAAGATGGCCATAAGCATGGAGATGACAATTACGGCGATAACGAGACCCATAACGAGGATTAAGAGGGGCTCTACGAGCGCGACGAGTTTCTTGACAGACCTTTCTACCTCTGATTCGAGGTTTTCGGCCACTTTCAGCAGCATGGGGCCCAGTCTGCCTGTTTCTTCGCCAACGATTATAAGGTGGGTCGTGGTCCCGGGGAAAAAGTTCTTGCTATCCAGAGAGGCACTAAGGGTGCTTCCCTTCTTTATATCTGCCTTGGTGTTTTCTACAATGCCAGCCAGATAGGCGTTTGAGAGGACCCCTTTACTTATATCCAGAGATTTAAGTAACGGGACGCCATTTTCCAGGAGTGTGCCAAGGGTCCGGGTAAAACGGGCGACCTCTATGTCCCAGAACAGTCTGCCAATCAAAGGTATCTTGAGTGTCTTCCGCGCCGTTTTTACGTTCTTGGCCCCGCTCTTCAGGCGCCTGCGGTTGATCAGATATATAGCAAGTATAGCGGCCACAAGCATCCAGCCGTAAAATTTTACAAAGTAGTTAAGGAACATGAGGAACTGGAAGGAAAAAGGCAGAGCTACGCCCATATCCTGAAAAATTACGGAGAACTTCGGTATCACGTAGAGGATGATAACTACAATAGAGAGTACTCCGACAATGGCAAGGAGGATGGGATAAAGCAAGGCTGAAGAGACATCCTCCCGAACCTTGATTGTCCTCTCCAGGAAGGTGGCAAGGCGTTGCAAGACCTGTGGGAGTACGCCCCCCTCTTCACCAGCCCTGACCATACTGACGTAAACCTCTGGGAAGGTTCTGGGATACTGGGATAAGGAGGCCGCAAGGGATTTGCCCCCCTTTACGCTGTTGAGTATTCCCTCGGAGATATCTCGGAGGGCGTTGTTTTTCTGGGAGTGAGCTATTATCTGGAGGCTTTTATCCAGGGGAATGCCTCCTTCAAGTAGTGTTGCCAGTTCCTGTAGAAAAGACAAAAGGGCCCTCTTTGACAACCGCCGGGAAGAGGGTTTCCTTCTGTGTCCGCCAACGTCTCGAACCTCCAGGACGATATGGCCAGACTTCTTTAGCTCCTTTATTAACGCGGCCTTACTGGTAGCTTCTTTGTTGCCCTCAATGACTTGCTTTCCACTGGTAATTGCACGGTATTTAAAAGCGATCATGGTTTTATAGTCGAAGTTACTTTAATTTTTTCAAGAGTTCCAGCTCTTGTTGCTCATATTTCTCTTGAGATATTTTGCCCTCTTCCAGGAGGGCATCGAGCTGAAAGAGCTGGCTATACACGGCCTCCCTGTCTTCAGGTTTTGCCTCCGGTTTTGTAGTCTTTCCTGCGGTTGAGGAAGGCTGTTCCATAGAATCAACGGCTGACGGCCTCACAGTACCGAGCTGTCCCACCAGTTTGTCTGAGACGAGCTTTGCCACAAACTCCCGCCCTCCCTTTTCCAGTATGATTTGTTTTTCTTCTATACTTTTTACCAGATAGCCTCCGATTTCTTCACCCTCTTGCACGATTACAAAGGGCTTCTGTCCTATGGCCGGTGCTGGGTGGCTAATCAGGGCCTTTTTTTTGTCTGCAAGGATGAGGGTTCCGTAGAGGGTGATCTTGTCAAAAGGTACGCTGAGTGTAGAACCGGAAGATGCAAGGGCCATAGAGCCGGGGATTTTCGCCGACCTTCCACTGTCGGAGGTTTTTACCGACCAGTCCTTCCGGTTCGGTGAGAAGGGATTGTGGCTGGCGATGAAATCGTACTCGCTAAGTGGGTAGAGCAACCTTTCTGGCATAATTTTGACTGCAGGAGATGCCTTGGCACTCCCTGTACCCGCAGGGAGGGACATGATTTCGGGCAGAGGGGTACTCAGCAGGATTGCTATAGAAATAATCAATCCAGTGCATGCGCAGGCTAGACCGGAATTGACATATATCATGGTCTTCTTCCAGCCCCTCATAGATGTCCTGATATGGACTGTATTATGACGGACCCTCTTCTTCTTACTCGGCCGCTTCATGTCACGCCCGGTGGGTTTAGTTTTCTGTGCCGATGCCTTATTCATAGCCATGGTACAATTTGCCGTTAGGACTTTCCTTCAATATTGGCGATGGCAACCAGAGTTGCCGATAATGAGAGTGCGTTGGGTGCAGTAAACCCCTTGGTATTTATCTGCAGGTCATCCAAAAAGAGAGCTCTGTCGGCGTTGCTTCTTACATCATAAAGGAATTTCTGAAGCTTTGATACGCTGTTTATGTCTTTAATTTCTATACTAACGAACATGCCCACCAGACGAGGGTCATTATTCAATAACTCTTTCCTTTGGAATGTGCTCCTTGAAACAGATAGACCATTTCGCAGGGCTATGCTCTTTACGTCTGACTGTATTTCTGCATTTGCAATTTCTTCCGTAGAAGCAGTGTAAAACTTTTTCGAGATGGAACCATACTCCTTCTGTGCAAGCCTTAGGCGGGCTTTTATGTTGTTCTCCTTAGAAAGTAGC
>JAZGAY010000094.1:0-7012 GCA_036475985.1 Candidatus Brocadiales bacterium | reverse complement strand
AGGCAAACATCCTCCTCTCGCCCGGACAACCGACCTGGTACACCGCGCACGGCGACATCTTCGCCCAGGTATGCCTGGCAATCTCCCTGGGGCTTTTGCTAGGCCCAATTTATAGACGACTGCTTCGTCGCCCTTGCTCCTCGCAATGACGGCTTTTTCTTGCATTTTACAAAGATCTCAGCTAATACAAAATTGTGACTATTAAAGACCTGCTGCAAGCCCAGACCGGTTCTCCAGATTGGAAGTACTTCTCCCGGCGGGACGTCACTGCTGTAGTCCTTACCGTCTTTCTCCTGTCCCTGTCATATCCGGACCCGGACATGGGTCACTTTGCGTGGATTGCCCTGGTGCCGTGGTTTGTACTCATATGCTCAAGGAAATCGCCGCCGATACCCGCCTCTCTTCTGATAGGAACCATATTTTTCGCCTATAATTCATCTTGGATCGGTTATGCGACATACGCGGGCTGGCTGGGATTGAGCCTCTACCAGGCACTCTATTTCGTGGCGTTTGCCGCTGTGTGCAATTTACTTTACAGGTCTCTCGGTGTCCCCCTGTTCCTTTTCGCACCGTTTCTCTGGGTCGCACAGGAGTACGCAAGGGGCATAGGAGCCGCGGGATTTCCGTGGCTCTTCCTGGCACACACCCAGTACCGCCACCTCTCCATCATCCAGATATCCGATATAACGGGCGCCTACGGTGTGTCGTTTATGGTGGTGCTCGTTAACGCATGCTTCGCCGAGGGCATACTGCGCTGGCTGCGTGGAAAGGCGCCGCATATGCCGGTCACCCTGGCCTTTGTCTTCATCCTCATGCCACTTTCGTACGGCATGTTCCGTCTCGCCACTCTGCCCATGTCAGAGGGGCCAAGGCTAAGCATAATACAGGGAAATATCCCGTTACTCGTCAAGATGGACAGGCGGTTTGAACAGAGGAAGGCTATCCTGGACAAATATCTGAGTCTGTCGAGGACGGTAGACACAGACTCCTCAGACCTTGTGGTGTGGCCCGAGACCATGGCACCCGGGCGTCTTAATATCGATTCAGAATTATCTGGCAGGAAGATTGACAGGCTGAGCCAGACCTCGCTCACCAAACTGGCAAAAGAGCTCCATATGCACCTCCTTGTAGGTGGCATAGCCTCGTACCCCGGTACGGCGCAGAGAAAAGAAAGGACCTCTTACAACAGCACCTTCCTGTACAATCCGGAGGGACAGCTTACCGAAAGGTACGACAAGATCCACCTCGTGCCCTTCGGTGAGTATACGCCGCTTAAGGAATTTTTTCCGTTCCTCAGAAAGATGGTCCCCTATCAGACGGGACTCACACCCGGAAGAGACTGGCACCTGTTTGGCATCAAGGCCCATGATGGCAGAGAATCGAGGTTTGCAACCCTTATCTGCTACGAGGACACCCTCCCACAGATTGCAAGACGGTTTAAGCAGCTCGGGGCCGATTTCATGCTAAACATCACAAACGACGACTGGTTCAGGGACAGCGCGGAGCTGGACCAGCACCTGGCCATCATGGTCTTCAGGGCCGTCGAGAACCGCGTCGGGCTGGCGCGCGCGGCCAATACGGGCATCTCGGCCTTCGTCGCACCGACCGGCGATATCTACGCACTGCTACAAAAAAATGGGAAGCGTAGAGAGATAGAAGGCATCCTTGAGGCAAACATCCTCCTCTCGCCCGGACAACCGACCTGGTACACCACCCACGGCGACATCTTCGCCCAGGTATGCCTGGCAATCTCCCTAGGGCTTTTGCTAGGCCCAATTTACAGACGATTTTACCCTTGACACAGGCATTGTCCTTATATAAACTTCCATGTTATAGGTGAATGGGCTATGGCAAATGAATACGTACACAAATGAATAGGAGTACCATACTCTAAGGAAAAATTTTTTGGCATATAGCGTCAATATGTAGCACTGTAATACGATTGCGGTACTATAAATGGGGCATTTAACATCAATGTTTTTTTCGGAGTAACTTATGCATCCAGTACATTTCTTCATGGGTGTCATGTCTACGGACATGGGAATAGACCTCGGCACCGTGAATACACTTATCTGCATGCCCGGTCGCGGGGTTGTGCTATTCGAACCCAGCGTGGTGGCCGTAAGGCCTGGAACCAGCGACATCCTGCTTAACGGAAGGGCCGTGGGAAACACGGCAAAGGCCATGTGGGAAAAAGCACCTTCGACCATAACCGTTACACGGCCCCTTAAGGACGGGGTTGTAGCCGACTTCGACCTTACCGAGGCCATGCTGCGGTACTTTATGCGCAAGGTGCATAAGAGGAAATGGGGCATAAGGCCACGCGTAATAGTGGCCATACCAGCAGGTATAACGGCCGTGGAGAGGCGCGCCGTTGTGAGTTCCCTGGAGAGATCCGGCGCACGCGACGTATACCTGCTCAGTGAACCGAAGGCCGCCGCAATAGGCTGCGGTCTGCCCATAAGCGAACCGACCGCACACATGGTCGTAGACATAGGTGGCGGCACCACTGAGGTTGCGGTCATCTCCCTGGGAGATATATTCACCCAGATTAGTCTCCGTATAGCGGGCGACGAGATGGACGAGGGCATAATAAAATTCATGAGGTCGCAGTACAACCTTGAGATCGGTCACCGCACGGCGGAGAGCATAAAGATTGGTATAGGCTCCGCCTACCCGACCAACGGTGAACTCTCAGGCCAGGTCAGAGGCAGGGACCTTATAGCGGGCCTGCCCAGGTCTGTCACGATTACCTCCGAAGAGATAAGGGAGGGACTTAAGGAGCCCCTCGACCAGATCATCGAAGGGGTAAAGACCGTGCTTGAACAGACGACACCAGAACTGGCCTCTGACCTTCTCGAACACGGTATGGTGCTGACGGGCGGTGGAGCGCTCTTGAGGGGTATAGACAGGCTGCTACAGGAAGAGACCGGCATACCCGTTCGTGTAGCGGATGACCCGCTTACCGCAGTAGCCAGGGGGACGGGTGTACTGCTCGAAAATCTGGACCTCTATAAAGACGTGTTGCGCGATGAAAACTCGGAGGAATAATAAGAAGCGAAAAAAGCGTCTTCTTCTAATATTCTTGCCCACAGTAATCCCGCTTATCGTATGCCTGTCGCTACTGGCCATTCCCTCCAAGATCTCTGACCACATAAAGATTACCGTTTCCAGGCCCCTATCGCCCATCCAGAAGGCGTCTCTCACTGCCGGTTCTGCGGTGAAGAAGGCCTTCCGCTGGATACCGCACTCCTGGCGCTTATCATCTAACGTAAGTGAACTTGAGGAGGACGTCTTTATCCTCGAAAACGTGGTCGTGGCTCAAAAGGCTACTATAGACCGGCTGGAGACGGAACTGGCATCTGTAACTGAGTATTATAAAGAAGGTGTTCTGGGGCAAAAACCGCTACTTGCCAACGTGGTAGCCTATGACGCTTCTGACCAGCGAAGGAGCATCCTGATTGACATAGGCTCACTACACGGCGTGACCGAGAACAGCGTTGTAATTGCCGATGCCGCACTTCTGGGAAAGATCTCCACGGTCGGCAACTCCACCAGCAGAGTAATTTTAATAACCGACCCCTCTTCAAAGGTGCCTGCACGCATCCTGGAAACAGACGACATCGGCATGGTCGAAGGCGGTTCACCGGCGGAGTGCAGGCTCAAGTACCTGCCCAGATGGGGACAAAAGGTGGAAAAAGGATACAAAGTAGTCTCGTCATCGATAGGTGGCGTATTCCCGGACTCCCTCCCTATAGCCACCGTAGTGGAAGGCATTGACAACAAAGGTTCCTCTTACCGTACGCTAAAACTAAAACCCAGGGTGAACCCTGCCGACGTAAAAACGGTAATGGTACTAAAGAAGTAGTTCTCTGTGCAAAAGCGATACAGCGTACGAAGTGGCGCGCACAGAGGTTTTTTTGAGAAAGACACCGAAATGCTGTGGATAATCTTAATCGTCTGCGCATTCTTTATCTCTATCCTGGAGAGTACGACCTTTAATCAGATAGCCTTTTTTGGTATACAGCCCGACTTTTTCCTTATCTTTGCCGTACTCTCCGCACTGAACCTGGACCTCCCTGAGGCCAGTATGTCAGCCTGCATAATGGGCCTCAGCAAAGACATCCTTACCGAAGGGCCGCTGGGCGCCAACGCCTCGTTTTTCATTGTTATTGCAATAGTGATAGGTCTGTTAAGACACAAGTTATATACGGAGAACATCCTGGCACAACTGCTCGTCGTCCTTACCGCCTCCATAATCTACCGTGGCGGTTCCGCCCTCATCATGTGGCTTTCATACGGGACCCTCGCACCGGTTCCCACACTTCTAAACGTTTTTGTCGGTTCAGCCTATACCGCCGCATGGGCTGCGGCACCGTACTTTCTCTTTAGAAAGTTCAGGCCGCTGCGTCTCAGAAGGGACGTACTCTAACCGTCATGTACTCTACCAGGCTAAAGATAATCTTTGGTCTTGTCCTCGCAGCCTTTACGTTGCTGGTGATAAGGCTTGGTTACCTGCAGATATTTGAGAGTGCCAAATACAGCGGTATCTCAAAGAAGCGCCTGCTAAGGGACGCGCCCGTACCGGCACGAAGGGGTAACGTCTATGACCGCCGCGGCAGGCCGCTGGCGGTTGAAGAGCCCGCCTTTGACATCATGGTCAGCTACAGGAATCTGCGGTATGCCCAACTGCGTTCCAAAGGGGTGCTTCCGCCTCCCCTCTCTAAAATTAAGGCACATAAGGACCTCTCCGCGGGATGTGATTCCTGCCACAGCGACACAGGTCTATGGGTTCCAAAACTTGCAAAACTCCTGGACCTTACGCCACGGCAATTGCTCAGCCAGACCGAGGAGATAATCAATCGCGTAGAGAAGATTAAGGCCCACGTACAAATGCGCCATAAAAGAACGGTCCGAATACAGGAGGAGTTCGCACCGCACGCCATGCTTCGGAACGCACCCATACAAAAGGCAGCCGAATTGGAGATGCACCAGGACTCATACCCGGGGGTCTCCCTTCGCATCAGACCCAAGAGATATTACCCGTACCGCGATACTGCCTCACACATCATAGGTCACGTCGGGAAGCCCACCCGGGAAGAGATCCAGGATGCGAGGTTCGCGCTGATACGCGGCAACGGAAACGACGAAGAATTACGTTACTATATGGGCCTTGTCTCCTCACCAAACCAATCTGTGGGCCGGGCCGGCATCGAGGGCTATTATAACCTTGAACTCACCGGAAACCCCGGCAGGACAGTGGAGGAGATATCGCTTAAGACCAGGGAGGTCGACAAGACCATATTTGACATGCCACCCAGCCACGGAAACGACCTCTTCCTTACACTGGACCTGGACATCCAACGTCTGGCTGAAAAACTGCTTGGCGAGAAAAGGGGGGCCATTGTGGTTCTGGACACGTACGACGGTGGAGTCCTTGCAATGGCCAGCTATCCCAGGTTTGACGCAAACACGCTTGGCGCGGATTACAACCGGCTGGCCAAAGACCCCGGCAAGCCGCTTCTGAACCGTCCAATACAAGCCCTCCTGCCACCCGGCTCTACCTTTAAGATAGTAACCGCACTCACGGCCTTGAGCTCTGGAAAGATTGACCTCAACACCCACTTCAATTGCTCAGGCGCAGTAACACTCGGTGAGCATAGATTTCGGTGCAATTCCGTCCACGGTTCGGTCGACCTGGCACGGGGCATCGAACAGTCCTGTAACGTCTTTTTCTTCAACACCGCGAGGCGACTAAACAACCGTACCATGAACGAGTGGGCCAGAAAATTCGGCTTCGGAAGCAAGACGGGCGTAGACCTGCCGTACGAGGCATCAGGAAGCGTCCCGTTACCAAAATACACCGGAGAGAGGCTAAATACGGCAATTGGCCAGGGCGAGCTGCTTGTCACCCCGCTACAAATGGCACAACTCCTTGCAACCGTAGCAAATGACGGAATCTTGCTAAGACCCCATCTCCTGAAGAAGATCGTCACGGATGCGGGTGTAACCGTTCTGGAGCCGGAAACGCCGGAGCCGCAGATACTGGAAGAAATATCCGAGGAAGACCTCCTGGCCGTTAAGGCGGCACTCAGGCAGGTCGTCATAAGCGGCACTGCGAGACGTAAGGGACTAAAGGAGCTGGGAGTCGCAGGCAAGACCGGAACTTCGCAGATAGGAGGCACCAACAAAAACCATCTCTGGTTTGTCGGCTATTTCCCGTTTGACTCCCCCCGTTATGCCTTCTGCATAACCCTGGAACGTACCACGGGTCATGGGGGTTCGGTAGCTGCCCCGATAGCCCACGACCTCGTCTCCGGAATACTTGACATAGAGCAGACCAACAGGAAGCTCGCCGCAAGGGAAAACAAGTTACACTAGAACAATGCCAGTAACTTCCAAAAATTTTGTCCGGGGCTTCGACTGGCTGGTCTTTGGCTCGGTGTGCGGGCTAATGGCCGTCAGCTTCTTTTTCATCTGGAGCGCATCCACCCAGGGCTATGCGTTCAGGCAGCTCATATTTATGGGCATAGGGCTTGGCCTGTTTTTCGGTCTGCTTGTGCTGGACTATATGCAGATAGTGCGCCAAGCATATATACTCTACATCATCTTAATTGCGACGCTTATAGCCGTGCTCTTCCTGGGAACCACCATACGGGGTACGCACAGGTGGTTTGACCTCGGAGCGGTAAACTTCCAGCCCTCGGAGTTTATGAAGATAGTACTGGTGCTCGCACTGGCAAGGTATCTGATGTACAAGGAAAACTACAAACGTTTCAGCATACTCATGATATCCCTTGTCTTTACGCTCCTGCCCATGGGGCTCATCTTTCTGCAGCCAGACCTTGGCTCTGGCCTTATTTTGTTGCCGATATTCTTTGCCATGGTATTTGTTACCGGGGCCCGGATAAAGCACTTCTTGTTCCTTATACCCATGGGGCTTGCTGCAGTTCCCCTTGGCTGGTTCCTTGTGCTGCGGGAGTATCAGAAGGCCCGTATTATCGGGTTCCTC
>JAZGAY010000093.1:0-2626 GCA_036475985.1 Candidatus Brocadiales bacterium | reverse complement strand
TTGCCGGCGAGCTAAAAGATATCCGGGTGCCGTCTGCTTACATGCTGGACATAGATTACGGCCTTCCCTTTAAAGAGGCGAAGAGGAGGATGGTCGATGCCTTTGAAAGGCAATTCATCAACAGGAGTCTGGACGAGCACAGCGGCAACGTTACCCATGCGGCAAACGCCCTGGGCATGCACCGCCAGGTGCTGCAACAGAAGATAAGGGAACTCAAACTTAGAGAGCGCGGCGATTAAAATCTTACAGGGAAGATGTCAGGCCTGGAGGGAGGCTGGAAGGTCGAGTGTTAAAGCCACCTCTGCACATTCAGGGAACTTGTGGCAGTTCACGCACTCTGTCCATATCTTGTGTGGGAGGCTGTTTTTTTCTGCAAGTTTGAAGCCCTGGCATTTAAAGAAATCCGGCAGATAAGTGAGCACAAAGAGCCTGCTTATCCCAAGCTCGGTTGCCTCTTTAACGCATTCCTTGACCAGCTTCCGGCCTATCCCCTTGCGCTGATACGGTTCTTCTACGGCGAGCGACTTTATTTCAGATAGGTCGTTCCAGAAGATGTGCAGGGCGGCACAACCTACAATCTGTCCGTTCTCGAGGTAGACGAAGTAGTCTCTGATGTTCTCGTAGACCTCGAGTGGCGAACGAGGCAGCATCAGGTCTTTTTCCGCATAGTGGTTGATGATTCTGAGAATATCTTCGGTATCCGATATCCTTGCTTTTCTAATCATCCCAGGTTGTTGTACCCTCTTACCCTAAAGCTCACCCCCAATTCGCGTGCGATCCGCTCGCAGGCCTCCATGTCAAGACCCGGCACGTCTACGACGCTAAGGGTGACGTCGGGGAAGATTTTGCTGGCCGTCCGGGCAAACTCCAGGAGGGCGGAGTACGCCCTGTCACCGTACTTTGGGGAGCAGAGGGCCTTATACCCCTCGCTGTCCGCACTGTTCAGGCTGATGCAGACGGCGTCTATCAGGCCGTCAAGCTCTCGGGAGATGGGTCTGTTGTTTATCAGGTCTCCCTGCCCGTTGGTGTTGAGCCGTATTTTTTTTGCGCCTTTTTCGCGCAGGTATTTTGCTGTTGCCTTTATTACGTCAAGTCTTTCCGTCGGCTCACCGTACCCACAGAAGACGACCTCATCATAAACCATAACGTCTTCCATATTTTCTATGGCGCTTACGACCTCCTCGGAGGAAGGTTCTTTATCTGGTTCAAGCCCCAGGTAGTGACCCTTTACGTAGGGGTCATCCTCTCTGGGGCAAAAACTGCATGAGTTTGGACAGCGGTCGGTAATGTTGAGATAGAGAGAGTTTCTGATCCTATAGGCGATCTTGCCGTTTTGGTTCTTGTCGTTGCCAATGCCGAAGAGTCTTGTGGCGTTAAAAGTGGTGATTCTGGCGATATCGCCTTCGGAGAGGCCGTAGAGTTGTGCGAAGACGGGCACTATGTACCTGAGATACGCAGGTTCGTTTCTCTTGCCCCGCCTGGGCTGGGGGGTCAGGAACGGGGAATCTGTCTCAAGGAGCAGCCTCTCTACTGGAACCGATCTAACGACCTCGCGCAGCCGGTTCGCGTTTGGAAATGTGACAGGGCCGGCGAATGAAATGTAGAAGCCCATGTGAAGGCACTCCTCGACGGTCTCTTTTGACCCGCTAAAGCAGTGGAATGTACCCTTCAGTGGCCTCCCGGGGAATTTTCTCAGTATTTTGAGGCAGTCTTCCGTTGCCTCCCTGTTGTGTATGATGACTGGCAGGTCGAGTTCCAGGGCAAGTTCAACGTGCTTTTTAAACAGCTGCTGCTGGTCTTCTTTAGTGCTGCGTTTATGATGATAGTCAAGCCCTGTTTCGCCTATTGCAACCACCTTTTGTTCCCTGGCGAGGGCCTTTATTTCCTGCCAGTCTTTTTCTGTGCTTGAGGAAGCGTCGGTGGGGTGGATACCCACGCTGGCATAGATAGGGGTATACAAGAGTGCCAGCTCGAGTGCCCTCTTGCTGGATGGAACGTCGGTGCCGACCTCTATCAGGTACTCCACTCCTTCCGCTACAGCCCTGTTTACGACCTCTTTGAGGTCCTTATTATAGTCTTGGAAGTTTAGGTGTACGTGCGTGTCTATAAGCATACTTGGTTCATGCCTTCAAAGAAAATGCGTCTTTGATCAGCTTTACTTCAGGGGCATCTTTACGGGGGTCGAACAATACGGAGACTACATCGAAGCGAAATTGCCGTCCGGAGATACGTCTTTCCTTTATATACTTCTGGGCGACCTTGTAGATACGTCTCTTCTTTGTCTCTGTTACCCTCATTTCAGGTGGGCCGTATCTGCGAGACAGGCAGCTTTTCACCTCGAGGAAGACTATTGTGCCTTTGTCGTAACAGATGATGTCTATCTCGCTGGTACCCGGCTTGTAGTTCCTCTGGAGTATCTTGTAGCCCTGTTTCTTCAGGAACTCCGATGCTACCCGCTCACCCTCAAGACCGAGGGCCCTACGGTCCATTTTGATGTATCTGCTCCTTTCAGGTGTGAATGCGTGGGGTAGGCGGGGGTAAACCTTAGGAGGACGGCTTCTTCTCGGTGAATTTTTCCTTCAACCTGGCGGCTTTTCCCGTTCTCGTCCGCATAAAGTAAAGCTTC
>JAZGAY010000092.1:0-3388 GCA_036475985.1 Candidatus Brocadiales bacterium | reverse complement strand
AATCAGACCGTAATCAATATTGGTAATCAGATTTCCAAAACGGGCTACATAGATTATCTCCCCGCTCAGGGTCTCGTCAGTGGACACCTCGGGCCGGGGAATGTCTATATTCATGATTCCTTTCAGGCTGCAGCCCAATCTTGCGGCTTTAACACCCAGAGACAGGTGCGCCGCCACGGGTGCAAATATGCCCCTGCCGTGAAACGTTCCGCTT
The DNA here is from genome assembly GCA_036475985.1 of Candidatus Brocadiales bacterium. Taxonomy (GTDB): domain Bacteria; phylum Planctomycetota; class Brocadiia; order Brocadiales; family Bathyanammoxibiaceae; genus Bathyanammoxibius. Next base: position 3,174 of record JAZGAY010000092.1, on the reverse strand, counting down.
ACCTCAGGCAGGAAGTATTTGGTATTATTGACCTCCACCAGAGAAAGCACTTCCTCGCGGTCCAAAACAGGCCCAAGAATACCGTTATCCGGCGCAAGGAACATATACCTCTTGGTATGGGCGCACACAATCTTTCGCTTCCCTCCCACGCCGGGGTCTACCACGACAACGAAGATTGTGCCCTCGGGAAAGAATTTATAGGAAGAGGCGAGCTGGAACGCCCCGCCCGCAATGTCTTGTGGTTGAACGCCGTGGGTGATGTCTATTACGTCCGCCCGTGGGTTGACGTCGGCGATAACGGCCTTCATGGTACCGACGTAGCCGTCCTCGAGGCCGAAGTCCGTAAGCAGGGCGATTACTTTACTTTTGGACATTTTTTATCTACGTGCTTCCTACTATAGGTATGAGATGGTCGCAGAATTTGCACTTCCCGTCCTCGAGTCCCACTATATTAACATAGTACCCGATTCGCTCTATAAGCAGCTGCGAGCACTTTGCGCAGTACGTGTTCTCACCCGGATGGTCCTGTACGTTCCCTATGTAGACGTAATTCAGGCCGGTCTTGCGGCCAATGTCCCAGGCCTCTTCAAGCTTCTCAACCGGCGTAGACGGCAGGTGTGATAAATCAAGGTATGGATGGAACCGGGTGACATGCCAGGGTGTATCCTCCCCCAGATTCTCCTTAATCGTCCTGGCAATCTCCCCGAGCTCCTCCGGGCTGTCGTTATAGCCGGGCACCACGTTGGTTATCACCTCGACATGCATGTTCCACTTGTCCTTGGCCCTTATCGTGGCGTCAAGGATGGGCCTCGGGTCTTTTATCTTTGCCACCTCCTTGTAGAACCGGCTCCCGTCAAACCGTCCTTTAAAGTCGACACGGAAGGCGTCAAGGTAAGGGCCTATGGCGTCAAGCGCCTCGGCCTCCACGTAGCCATTTGTGACAAAGACCGTATAAAGCCCCTCATCTCTTGCAAGCTTCGCACCGTCAATGGCATACTCCATCCATATGGTCGGTTCGTTGTAGGTCCACGCTATGCCCTGGCTGCCGCTCTTCTTTGTGTTCTCAACGAGCCGCTCCGGTGAGAGCGTCTCCGTCCTTTCGGTGGACTTGTCCGCCTTCGCGTGGGCAATTTGCCAGTTTTGACAGTCACCGCATCGCATGTTACAGCCAAGGGAGCCTATAGAATACGCGACACTGCCGGGGTAGAAATGATACAAAGGTTTCTTCTCTATGGGGTCGGCGCAGACTGAGGATACACGTCCATATATGAGGGAACTCAGCTTGCCGTCTATGTTCTTCCTTACCCCGCAAATGCCCAGCCTGCCCGGTGCAATAACGCAGCGGTGCGGACAGAGAAAACACTGCACCCCGCTGCCCTCTCCGGTCGGTCTGTAAAACAGGGCCTCGTGCGTGAACATCTCACTTATAATCAAGGACTACAATCTCGGTCTCATCCGGGAGGGACTCTTTGTTCACCACAATGCTGTTCTTCCCGGGAACCCTGGCGTTGTCCTTTCCTTTAAGAAAACGCTTAACCCCAAAGAGGGTGAACTTACAGGCGGGTGTCTTGAAATGCATGGGTATCGCTATCCCTGGTTTGAGTTGCTTTATAACGTCATCGGCCTCCAGGTAGTCTATCGTGTATGCACCGCCCGTGGGAATGAACAGCACGTCCGGCGTCCCTATGGCCTCTATCTGTTCTCCGGTGAGCAGGTGACCCAGGTCGCCAAGATGCACCAGTCTCAACCCGTCAACCTCGATTATAAAAACAGAATTCTTGCCACTTTTTTTGCCCTGGACGTCGTCATGATACGTACCTATGTTGTGAATCTTTACGTCCTTTATCTCCTCCTTTATCGTCTGCCATCCACGGCCGTGAAAATCCTCACCCCTCAGTATCACGGGGCTGTTCGTATAAGGGCGCACGTAGTTGTGGTCAAAGTGTTCATGACTTATTGTCACTATGTCGGGCATAACGTCTGGAAGGTCGTAGCCCGTCTCCTCGCCCACCGGGTCCGTAAGTATCTTTGTCCCCTGTGACGATTCTATCAGGAAGCAGGAATGTCCAAACCATCTTATAGTGATGTCCCCTGCGGCATGAACCGTACTTCCACAGAAGAGTGAACTCATTACCAATACAAGCCAGAATAATTTTCTCATCTCGGCAGTCCTCTTTCTCAGTCGTTTCTATGTCTCTTTATGGTAGATGGGTGGTACGGCCGGCTGACCGCTTAACCACACTATTTCGTCCACAGCTAATGTACGCAGTCAGTGGATGTCAGATATTACCAAAGATAGCCTCTGGTAGATTGGAGGTGACAAGGCTATCCTACGGAAATTACATCAAAACCGTTCTTTAACGGGACATACTCTTCTGTTTTTCGTTATATTTGTATCCCTGTGCAATGGGCATTCTCCTGCCGTGGCCAAATGCCTTGGACGTTATCCTCAGGGCCGGGGGTGCCTGCTCTCTCTTATACTCGTTTTTATCAATCATTTCAATAACTTGCCTTACCGTCGGCCCATCGTAACCCATTGATACGATTTCATCCGGCATCTTTAAGTCTTCCACGTACGCCTTTAATATACCGTCCAGTATTTCGTACTCGGGCAGGGAATCCTGGTCGGTCTGGTTTGGTCTGAGCTCGGCCGAAGGAGGTCTGTTAATGATGCTCTCCGGAATAATCTCTTTCTCGCGGTTTATGTATTTCGCAAGCTCGTAAACCATTGTCTTTGGCACGTCTGCTATCAATGCCAACCCGCCGGACATGTCACCGTAAAGCGTGCAATAGCCGCAGGCAAGTTCGCTCTTATTACCCGTAGCCACCAGTAAGTGGCCGAACTTGTTGGACATTGACATAAGTATGTCTCCCCTTATCCTTGCCTGAAGGTTCTCCTCTGCCAGGCCGGATGAGGTGCCCATAAACTCTTCGCGTAAGACCTCAAGGTAGTTATCGAACAGACCTTTAATAGGTATTTCCTTCAGGGTTATGCCCAAATTCTTGGCAAGTTTCCTTGAATCCTCGATACCTCCTTTTGAGGAGAACTGTGAAGGCATTGTCACAGCTGTTACATTCTCCCTGCCCAGGGCCGCTACCACAAGAGGCACAACTACCCCCGAGTCTATCCCCCCGCTGAGACCGACAATCGCCGTCTCGAACCCGCACTTCCTC
>JAZGAY010000091.1:0-2729 GCA_036475985.1 Candidatus Brocadiales bacterium | reverse complement strand
GCCCGGAGCCCTTGCCCCGTATCTTCCAAATACAGCTGCCGTTACTACTCTTCACGACAAAACCCTGCACCGAAGATTTTGCTTGAATCTTTTTGGCTTTAATAGTAGGTTATTGCCACACGCTATTAAGCATTCCATGGGGTGGCTGTGCTCTATTAAGGAAAGGTAGAGACAGCCTGTGCAATTACCCGGCAAGAACAGGGTAGAGATAGATCTTTCTTCCATTGCCCATAACGTCCGTATGATTCGCAAGCGAATCGGACCTGGCATGGGCATTATGGGCGTTATAAAGTCAGAAGCCTACGGACACGGGGCCTCCCGGGTCGCCCGCCTCCTGCAATCACTCAACGTAGAGATGCTGGCAGTCGCCAGTGTGGAGGAGGGGATAGCGCTAAGGGACAGGGGCATAAAGATTCCCATCCTGGTGCTGGGCTGCGTGTTCCCGGAAGAAGCGGGCGTCCTCCTCAGATATTCACTCATACCAAATCTTTGTGACGAAGCCCTGGCACACAGGCTCTCCGCGTGCGCAGGGGCGCTTGGAAAGGTGGCAAGCGTACATGTGAAGATTGATACGGGTATGGGCAGTATGGGTGTCCACCATAGCGAGGCGGTAAGGTTTATCAGGGAGGTGGCGGACACTGAGAACCTTCTAATCGAAGGTCTCTTTACGCACTTCAGCTCTTCCACTGAGACAGACAGTAGCCATACCCACGAACAACTTCGCATATTTAACGACGTCGTAAGAGAAATCGAGGCCCTGGGTATTTGCATACCGCTGAGACATGCGGCGAACAGCGGGGCGATACTGAGAATGCCCGAGACATTTCTTGACATGAACATGGTACGTCCGGGTATGCTGCTCTACGGCCTATGCCCGTCATGCCCGGATACTGATCACATAGCGCACTCCATAGGCGTCCGTCCGGCGATGACGCTTAAGACCAGTCTTGGTTTTATAAAGAACATTTCCGCCGGGGAGACGGTCAGCTACGGCCGCACGTTTAGGGCCCAGAGGCCGACCAGGGTCGGCGTCCTGCCGATGGGCTATGACAACGGCTACACCCGGGCCCTGTCTAACGCGGCCGAGGTAGTTATCCGCGGCCGTCGCGTGCCCGTAATCGGGCGGGTGCGGATGAACCACGTCCAGATTGATATTACGGGCGTGCCCGAGGCAAAGGTTGGCGACGACGTGGTCCTGTTCGGCGGACAAGGCAGCCCGTCCGTTTCGGCAGAGGAAGTGGCGAGGCTCATAGGCACCGTACCCTATGAGGTGGTCTGCGCGGCCGGGAGGTCAAACCCCAGGGTTTACGTTAATGAGGTCACCAGGGATGAGCAAAACGAAGATTCCGTTCATAAACCTGCAGGCTCAGTACCGGTCTATAAGTGATGAGATACGGCAGGCGCTTGACAGGATCGTTGACAGTACAAACTTCATCCTTGGTGAGGAAGTTGAGCGTTTCGAGAAGGATTTTGCCGGGTACCTAGGCACGAAATACTGTGTGGCCCTCAACTCCGGCACCTCAGCGCTGCACCTCGCCCTGGTCGCCCTGGGAGTTAAAGAGGGCGACGAGGTCATTACCACACCCCACAGTTTTATTGCCTCAGCCGAGACCATCTCCTATACGGGCGCCATACCCGTCTTTGCAGACGTAGAAGCCGAAGGCTTCAGCCTCGACGTCTCCAGGGTAAAGGCCGCCGTTACAAAAAAGACCAGGGCCATCATGCCCGTCCACCTTTACGGCCAGCCGGTTGACATGGTCGCTCTTATGGAGATTGCCGGGGAATACGGTATTCCGGTCATAGAGGACGCCGCCCAGGCACACGGCGCCGAGTGTCTGATGAAAGACGGTAAATGGAAGAAGGTTGGCGGCATCGGAGAGGTGGGTTGTTTCAGCTTCTATCCAACCAAGAACCTGGGTACCTGTGGAGAAGGGGGCGCACTCGTTACCAATAGCGAAAAAATCTTTGAAAAGGTCCGGATGCTAAGGAATCACGGACAAAAGGATGGAGAGTACGTCCACCCGTTTATAGGCTACAACTACCGGATGACCGCCTTTCAGGGTGCGGTGCTGGGTGTAAAGCTAAAGAGACTGGACAAATGGATTGAGGCCAGACGCAACCGGGCGGCACTGTACGACGAGGAATTGAGGGATACCCCAATAAAGACCCCCAAAGGCGTTAGGGACCTAAAAGCTGCGTATCATCAGTACGTGATAAGGACCAGGGACAGGGACAACCTGGGAAAATATCTGGAAGAGACCGGTATTGAAACCGGTGTTTATTATCCCCGACTCATTCCGTACCAAGATGCGTATAAAGACCTGGGACACAAAAGGGGTGATTTCCCCACCGCCGAGAAATGTGCAGATGAGTGCCTGAGCCTGCCCATTTACCCTGAACTTGAGGAGGAAGATATACGGCATGTCTGCAATTGTATAACGGAATGGGTAAAATCCAGGTAGCGGGCGCCGGTTGCAACGCACCGCTACGTATTCTTGCAAACTGCAATCCCGCCCCTTGACCTGTCAAGTAGCGTATCCAGCGGACTCAAAACCTTTATCCCAATCCAGCCTACCGTCCGCACCGCCGGACGTATTTTGAGCCACCTGAAGGGGAGGGACATGGCATCACAGAGCATGTGCCTGGTCCCGTATACCCCCGTCAATCTGAGGCCGTTTTCCTCCAGTTCCCCCCTCAGGGCACTGACGGTAACTCTGTCGCCCTTTGTC
>JAZGAY010000090.1:0-8058 GCA_036475985.1 Candidatus Brocadiales bacterium | reverse complement strand
GTGCTGGACCTCATCCTGTCAGACCACCCGCTTGACTGCATGACCTGCGATAAATGCGGCAGCTGCCGTCTCCAGGATCTAGCCTACGAGTACGATATCAAGAGAAGCCGCTTCTTCAAAGAACCTGTGCGCGGCATAGCCCCGGACCCCAACACCATGATCCTCAGGGACGACTCCAAGTGCATACTCTGCGGCCGCTGCGTCAGGATATGCGACGAGGTGGAGCAGGCGCACGCCATAGACTTTATAAACCGCGGCTTTGATACCGTGGTGGGTCCTGCATACGGCCACACCCTGCTTGGCACAAGCTGCGAATTTTGCGGGCAATGCGTCTCAACGTGCCCGGTGGGCGCCCTGAGAGAAAAACAGGCGGAGGGCAAGGGAAGAGACTGGCAGTTGGACAAGATAAAGAGCGTTTGCGGATACTGCGGTGTCGGCTGTAACCTGTTCCTCAACGTGCATAAAGATACCGGTAAATTGGTAAAGGTCACCTCACAGGTGGGTACGGTGCCCAATGACGGCAACCTGTGCATAAAGGGCCGCTTTGGATATGACTTTGTACATCATGAAGAACGCCTCACCGACCCGCTTATAAAGAGAAACGGCAGGTTTGAAAAGGCCACCTGGGACGAGGCGCTCGGCCTGGTCGCAAAAAAGTTTAAAGATACAAAGGACAAATACGGCGGCGACTCTCTGGCGATTCTGGGCTCTTCCAGATGTACGAACGAGGAGAACTACGTCCTGATGAAGTTCGCCCGCGCGGCACTCCACACAAACAACCTGGACCAGTGTGCCCGTACCTGACACGCCCCTACCGTGGCCGGTCTGGCCATGAGCTTCGGGAGCGGCGCTATGACCAATTCCATCGGCGAAATACCCGACGCCGACGTCTTGTTCGTTATAGGCGCCAACCCCACAGAGGCGCACCCGATTATCGGACTGCATATGCGAAAGGCGCTGCGTAACGGCGCAAAGTTCATTGTGGCCGACCCGCGCAGGATATGGTTCGCAGACCATGCCACGCACTTCCTCCAGCTAAGGCCCGGCTCGGACTGCATGCTCCTCAACGCCATGATGAACACCATCATATCAGAGGGGCTTGAAAACAAGGAGTTTGTACAGAAATACACGGAAAACTTCGATAAGCTAAAAGAATACTGCAAGGATGTCACCCCTGAGCGGGTGCAGAACATAACCGGAGTACCGGCCGACGAGATACGGGGGGCGGCAAGGCTTTACGCAACCGCTGACAAGGCAGGTATTTACTACACGCTGGGCATAACCGAGCACGTGTGCGGCACTGAAAACGTCCGTACCATCGCCAACCTGGCCATGCTATGCGGCCAGATTGGACGCCCCAGCACCGGCGTAAACCCGCTCCGCGGACAAAACAACGTCCAGGGCGCATGCGACATGGGCACCGACCCCGACCGCTTCCACGGATACCAGTTCGTCAAAGACCCGGCCGCCAGGGAAAAATTTGAAAAGGCGTGGGGGGTTAAGCTGAACCCGAAGCCCGGACTCAAGATGCCCGAGTGCTTCATGGGCGCAAACGACGGCAGCATAAAGGCGATGTATCTTGTGGGCGAGGACAACGTGATGAGCGAGCCCGACCAGGCACACATAATAAGCGCCCTCGAAAGGTGTGAGTTCGTGGTGGCGCAGGACATCTTCCTCTCGGAGACGGCCAAGTATGCAGACGTCGTGCTGCCCGCCGCATCGTGCGCCGAGAAGGACGGCACGTTCACCAATTCCGAGCGCAGGGTGCAGAGGGTACGGAAGGCAGTGGAGCCGGTAGGGAACTCAAAGCCGGACTGGCAGATTATCTGCGAGCTCTCTACCCTTATGGGATACCCAATGGACTATAAGCACCCGAGCGAGATATGGGACGAGCTTGCAGCGCTTGCTTCCAATTTTTTTGGCGGCATAAGTTTTGACAGGATTGACAATGTAGGACTCCAGTGGCCGTGTCCCGACAAGGACCACCCCGGCACAAAATACCTGCACAAGGACGGCAAGTTCACCCGTGGCAAGGGCGATTTCTTTGCGCCGGTATGCCGGCCACCGGCAGAAGAGCCGGACAAGGAATATCCGCTTATCCTCTCAACCGGCAGGACGCTGCAGCACTACGGCGGCGGTACCATGACCCGCCGCTCAAAGGGGAGCGTCCAGGTGCAGCCCGAGTGCTTTGTTGAAGTAAGCCCGTTCGATGCGGACGTGCTGGGAATAAAAGACGGTGAGATGATAAGGGTACTAACCCGAAGGGGCAGGCTTAAGACCAAGGTGAAGATTACCGACATCAAGGAAGGCGTAATCTGGCTGCCCATGCACTTCGCAGAGGCTGCGGCCAACAAGCTCACCAACACTGCCTACGACAACATCACCATGACCGCCGAATACAAGGTCTGCGCCGCCAGGATAGAAAAGCTCGGCAAAGAAGAGCGCACGAAAAAGCCTAAAAAAACACCCGCCACGACTGCCGCCTCTTAATTTCTCTCACCATTTCATCAGCCGCCTACACCGCGGGTATAGAGGGCTTATACGGGTTTTATTGCAAATTCACCCAGACGCTCTTTACCTGGGTGTACAGTTCCAGCGCGTGCAGGCCCAGCTCGCGGCCGTAGCCGGACTGTTTGTAGCCTCCAAACGGACTGCCGCAATCAAAGGCGTTGTAGGTGTTTATCCACACGGTCCCGGCGCGTAGCCTTTTGGCCACGGCGTGGGCCTTGCCTATGTCCCTTGTCCAGACGGCCGCCGCGAGGCCATATTCCGTCTGGTTTCCCCACCTTATAACCTCATCAATGTTCCTGAACGTAAGCGTAGAGACCACCGGCCCGAATATCTCCTCTCTGGCAATCTTCATGTTGTTCTTTACGTTATCGAAGATGGTGGGTTTTACAAAATGGCCGTTGCCCTTGAGGGCTTCGCCCCCGCAGCATAGTTCTGCGCCCTCTTCCTTGCCGGTCTCTATGTAGCGCATCACCTTGTCAAACTGTGTCTGGGATACAAGGGCACCCATATCAGTCCTCGGGTTAAAAGGGTCTCCTACACGCATCTTTGAGGCAAAGGAGACCATCCTGTCCAAAAACTTGTCGTGTATCTTCCTTTCTACAAAAAGCCTCGACCCTGCGCAACAGACCTCGCCCTGGTTAAAGAATATGCCCATTAAGGCGCCTTGTACCGCAGCTTCTATGTCTGCATCGGCAAAGACTATATTGGGTGACTTGCCACCAAGCTCGAGCGATAGCCTCTTCACGGTGTCGGCAGAGGCCCGCACGATGTCCTTTCCGGTAACCGTCGAACCGGTGAAGGCCACCTTGTCTACGTCAACGTGCCTGACCAGCGCGGCGCCTGCGGACTTACCGTAGCCCGTAACTATGTTGAGCACTCCGTCAGGAAGCCCCGCCTCCTGAAATAGTTCGCCAAGCCTGAGCGCGGAGAGTGATGTGTCTTCGGCCGGTTTCAATACAACCGTGTTCCCGGCGGAAAATGCAGGCCCCAGTTTCCAGGCGGCCATCAGCAGCGGGAAGTTCCAGGGTATAATCTGCCCTATTACGCCCACGGGCTCCCGGAGCGTATAGTTGAGTATGTTGCCCCTGACGGGGATGGTCTCGCCGTGTATTTTATCGGCCCAACCTGCGTAGTAGAAAAACGTGTCGGCCGCATACGGCACGTCCACGGCGCGTGACTCCTTTATTGGCTTGCCGTTGTCGAGGGTCTCGAGCCGGGCAAGTTCCTCGTGGTTGTCCTCTATCAGCTTTGCCACATTGACCAGTATGCGCCCACGGTCGCGGGCGTCCATCTTTGACCAGGGGCCCGATTCAAAGGCCTTCCGCGCGGCCTTTACCGCAAGGTTCACGTCCCTCCTGTCGCCCTCGGCAATAGTGGTGATTACCTTTCCGGTGGCCGGGTTTATTGCCTTAAACGTCCTGCCGGAAACAGATTTAACCCACTTGCCGTTAATAAGCATCTTCCCGGGTTTAATCTTTGCCGCGGGTTTCGCTTTTGAGGTGGGCTTTTTCATGGATTCAGGAAACAATTTGACGACCATCACGTCCCTCCTTTATCGGGTTCTACACACCAACTACGTCTGGAAGATCGGGTAATATCTTTATTACAACGGGCTCGGTCAACATAAAGTCCTGTGCTTTTATTCGTTCCACTGCCTCTATAACAGCGGCCTCTTCGCTGGGTTCAAGAGTTATGATAAAGGGCAGTATCTCCTCCGGGGCACATTTAAGTCCGAGTTTCTCTCTGAAGTAGCCCCTCTCTTCCGTCGGATGCCTGAGCTGGAGGACTTCGTCCACATTTACCCGGCTCCCTTTGAGATGACTCAGGATGTCGCTTACTATACCGGCCCTGTCTTTGACCAGAAACCGGAGGTAATATTTGTACAATTCTTCATCGTTCAGACGTTTATTGAACTTGGTGGTCTTTGGGCCATGATGGAGACGGGTGCCGTTGGCGATAGAGATTATGTCTGAGACGACTGAGTTGGCGGTAGGGCCCGCCCCAGCGCCTTTGCCGACAAGGCACATTGTCTCGCAGTACCTGCTCTCTACCAGGATGGCGTTAAGCGCCCCGTTTACCCTTGAGAGCACGTGACCGTTTTTTATCATAATAGGTGATACCGCTGCGGTCACCTCATTCCCCGAGCTGCTGATAGAGCCAAGGAGTTTGATGTTTGTGTTCAGTTTTTTGGCGGCGTAATCGAAGTCAATCTTCTCAAGAGACTCGATGCCTTCCGTAACCACGTCGTCCTTCTTCACAAAGATGCCATAGAGAAGCTGAAGGAGCACTATTATCTTGTCTCTGGTGTCGTACCCCTTTATGTCACCCTCCGGGTTGGTCTCGGCATAACCCAGTTGCTGCGCCTGGCGGAGCGCCTCGTCAAAGGTCTTATGCTCATTGCGGATGCCGGAGAGTATGTAATTGCATGTACCGTTCAGGATTCCGTACAGGCCGGTGACGTTATCGGAGGCCAGCCCCTCGCCGAGGGAGCGGATGATGGGTATGCCCCCGGCCACCGAGGCCTCGAAGCGTATCTGCGTGTCAGGGTTCTCGTCGGCCGCGGCATGTATCTCACTGCCGAAAACGGCGAGCACGGCCTTATTGGCGGTCACAACGGACTTTCCGCCCTTCAGGGCCTTAATTATATACGAAGCGACCTCTTTCGTGTTCTCCGCTTTGTCAATCCCAAGTGCCTCCGCAACGATGGAGATTTCTGGGTGGTCTATGACGTCTTCCGGACGATTGGTGAATTTTTCCGGAAATTTCTTGTACCAGCGCTTTTTTTTCGGCGACCGGGTGTATATCTTCTCTATCTCAAGCCGGAAGCCCAGTTTTTTTGCCAAGTTTTTTGCGCCGTCGCCGTCAAAAATTATGTCTTGGACACCCTCACCGACGGTGCCCGACCCCAGAAGCCCTATTTTTACGACCTTATCAGTCACAGTAGCTCCATATTAATTTGTCAATCCTTTAAATTAAAAGTAATCTTCTTAAGACCGGTAAAGTCGTTACCGGTGCCGCTTGGCCATGTAGTCCTTCAGGGCGTCCTGCCAGGGGCGCAGCGGGTCGAGGCCGATGGCCTTGAGCCCCTTTGCGCCAAGCACGGAATATACGGGGCGCATGACCTTGCTCCTGAATTCCTCATGTGTCGTCTTTCTCAGGTTGACCGCGTTTAGCCCCTCCAGCTCAAATATCTTGGCCGCAAACTCGTACCATGAACACTGACCGGAATTGGTTATGTGGTATATCCCGTAGTGGCCTCCAGAATCCTTTGTGACCAGTTCATGTATTTTCTGCGCAAGGTCCCAGGTATAGGTAGGGACCAGGAACTCGTCGTCCACCACCTTTAGTTCGGGCTGTTCCCTGGCCAGCCGTAGCATGGTATCTATAAAATTTCCGCCCTTCGCCCTGCATTTCGCAAGCCCATAGAGACCGGACGTCCTGATTGTATAGTGCCTTGAACACAGGTTCCCGACGTAATATTCGCCTGCGAGCTTTGTCAGGCCGTATGTGTTCAGTGGATTTGGCGGGTCATCTTCTACATATGGCTCATGTTTCTTGCCGTCGAAGACGTAATCCGTGCTGATGTGCACGAGTACCGCGCCCAATCTTTCTGAGGTGCGCGCGACGTTTGCCGCCCCAATTGCATTCACCTCAAAGGCCTTTGCGTACTCCGCCTCGCAGTCCTCAACCCTGTGGAATGCGGCAGTGTTTATAACAACGTCGGGTTTTCTGGCGCTTAGGACGGAGTCGGTCTTTGCGGGGTTGGCAATTTCTATATCTTTGTGTGTTAGCGATACGGTGTTGACCCCGTGGAAGACCTTTACAAGGTCAACGCCCAACTGGCCGTTAGCGCCGATTATAGCCACTTTCATCTAGAATACCGGTCCTGTCTTCTTGAGTGTCTTCTCCATCTCGTCAAGCAGCGTCATCCACTTTATATTGTAGTAGTGAGGATTCAGGAAGTCGGTGTAGCCATTTTCCTCTATCCTTACCAGCATGTTCTTCACGGAGTCCTCTACCGATACCAGAGGCCTAAAACCGAGGACGTCTTCTATTTTTTTTGCAGCGACCCGGTAGCTCCTTGTTTTCGTGCTGCTGTGGTCGACATCGATTTGCGGACTGCATCTATCCTTCAACGCCTCGCCCACCCAGTGGGCCAGTTCCAGGATGCGGTAGTTCTTGTAGCTGAGGTTGAATATCTGACCGTTCACCTTGTCTTCCTCCGCCTCTGCCAGGCAGATAAATGCCCTTGCGGCATCGGATACGTCGACCAACGGTCTCCACATCTCACCCCCGCAGAAGACGGTTAGTTTTTTGTTCACTATCGCATCCTTCAGAAAGGTGTTTACCACCAGGTCGTACCTCATCCTCGGGCTGAAACCGTATACGGTTCCCTGTCTGAGTATTACGGGACAGAAGTCACTGCCCGCCATCTTGAGCAGCAACTTCTCGGCCTTAAGCTTTGAGATGGCGTAGGTGGCCCTGGGGTTCACCTCGGCGGTCTCGTCCTGAAGGACGTCGTCTGCAAGAAGGCCCTTATCATATATAGAACAGCTGGAGGCGAAGACGAATCTCTTTATGCCCTTTTTTCTGCAGGCCTCGGCCACCTGTTTTGTGCCCTCGTAATTTATCTCCATGTTTGCCTTCGGGTTGTACTCCGCGGTGGGGTCATTGGATAGTCCCCCCAGATGTATGACACTGTCCACACCGTCAAGAACGGAATGGTCAAAAGACCTTATGTCGCCCTGCACGAGGTCTATCTTCTTACGGTTGCGTGCCAGACCCTCTTCGCCGAAGTAGAGCTTGTCAAACACCCTTACGGCCTCACCCTTCACGAGCAGCTGGTCTACCGCAACGCTGCCAATGTAGCCCGCACCGCCGGTTACAAGTATCATCTACCCTTTACCTCCCACTCGTAGCCGAAGGAGTCCGGAGGCACCCTGACCTCATCGGGGTTGTCGCGGTTATAGACCTCGCTGGCAGTGCTTATAAGCTGCGTATCGTCTTCGAGCGACATCCAGCCGTGGAAGACTCCGGGGGGCACCACAAGAAGGCCCGGGTTCCTTTCCCCAAGAATAAATGTGTTCATCTCTTCATACGTAGGGCTGTCGGACCTGTCGTCCCTGAGGGCAAACTTTGCCGAGCCGTGGCTGATGAAGAACCAGTCCCACAGCGCCTCGTGTTTGTGCCATGCCCTTATTACGCCCCTGACGGCATCGCCCACCATATACACCTGACCGAACTTTGTAAAATGCTTGTCACGGGCACGCAAAATTTCTATCAGGTAGCCCCTGTCGTCAACATGTGTTTCGAGCTTTACCAGCTCGACATCCTTTATCATTAGTTATCGCCCTTCCTTTATCTGTACAGCTACGTTCGGAACGATGTGGTTCAAGCCAAAAAACTTGAAAAAACGTTAAGGGTATTAAAGTCTAATACCCTATCATCCATCCTTGGGTCAAGCAAACAATTTATCGAAATGTCCCCGCCCTTCTGCTTCCATGGGCCTCACGCATGTTGCAGAGCAGGGTTCTCATCATGCCTGAC
>JAZGAY010000009.1:0-3821 GCA_036475985.1 Candidatus Brocadiales bacterium | reverse complement strand
ACTCCTTACCCTCCAGTTTCTGCAGATGTGCAGGAAGGGTAAGTATGAAAAGCTCGTTAAGTGTCTGAACCGGAGTGTCTTCTATTATACCAAGATTTACACCCAGACGCACCTGTGACAAAAGATGCATCGCCTCTTCGGATGACAGCATTCTCGCCATCCTAAGCATGGCGTATGAGCGCCACACCCTGTCTTCCAGTTGTTTCTTGTTATCCGTTATCAAGGCCTCTCTCGCCATGCGCTCATAGCTTGTGATTTTTGGAACCACACTCTCCATTACCTCAATGATTTCTATCTCTGACTTTCCCAGGGTAAACTGGTTTGAAATCTGGTAGAGGTCGCCAAGCACCTGTGTGCCTTCTCCATACAGCCCTCGTACTATCAACCCCAGCTTCCCGACGGCATTAAAGACCTTCTCTATGTGATGGGTAAGCCCGAGCGCAGGCAGGTGCAACATGACGGATGCCCTCATGCCCGTTCCGACGTTTGTCGGACAGGCCGTCAAGTAACCGAGAGTGGGGCTGAAGGCGTATTTCAACTCTTTCTCCAGGATGTTGTCTATCTCGTCTATTACCTTCCAGGTCGTACGAAGCTCAAAGCCCGACCGTATGACCTGGATTCTCAGGTGGTCCTCTTCGTTGACCATGACGCTGATGGTCTCGGACCTGCCGAAGGCCACACCGCGCGCGCCTTCTCCACCGGCGTGTTCCCTGCTTATCAGGCGTCTTTCCATCAAGAACAGCCTGTCAACTGCACTTATGTCGGAAAGTCTTATATAATGGAGGTCCTTTGTGTTCTCTGTATCCTTAATCTTCTCCCTTATAAGGCTCTCTATCTCCCTTTTCTGCTCAACGTTGGCCCTGCTGAGAAAAGGGAAGCTCGCAAGGTTGCGCGCCAACCTTATCCTTGTGCTTATCACGGTGTCGGCCTCAGGACCCGTGCCCCTCAGCCAGTCACCTGTCTTATTGTAAAGTTCTCTTAGCATCATCACTTCCAGAAAGTGCAAATATACGGTCGCGTATCTTGGCGGCCTTCTCGTAGTCTTCCTTATCGACTGCTTTGTCCAACTCCCTCCTTAGCTGAAGCACTTCGTTCTTGACAACCAACTCCTTGCCGGCACGGCTGGGTACCTTGCCTATATGCCGCATAGAACCGTGCATCTTATCAAGCAACGGCAGAAGGCCCTTCTTAAAGGCCGTATAATCCATAGGGCAGCCGAGCCTGCCACTTGAACGAAATTCCAGGTACGACATCCCGCAGGCCGGACAGACCGTCTTGGACATCTCCCCAATCTCAGGCGCAACCTGGTTTATAAGGTTGGTGAGGATGTCCGTTGGAGAAGGCATCTTTACCAGTTGATTGTTCAAATTATGAGCACAATCGTCGCAGAGGTGCTGCTCTTTCTTTTCGCCACCAGAGATCTCGGTGAGATGCACAGTGGCATGTTTCTTGTTACATGACTCGCACTTCATTTCGATCAAACCCTTCTGATGATAAACGAACCCTCGTTAGACTCTTAAAGGCCGTGGTTATCTCTTCTCCCACTTCATGAGGTCGACAACCTTGGCTAACGACATATTGCCCTTTTTTATTTCCGCCCTTATTCTGTTTTCCTTCTCCAGCCAGTCCATTGCATGGTTTGCCATCTCTTCGGCCTGTCTGGCCGGCACTACCATTAAACCGTCGTCATCACCAACAATCCAATCACCGCCACTTATTGTTATCCCCGATATATTTACCGGAACCCCTATCTCGCCAAACCCCTTCGGCTCGCCGGCGTTCGGCATTATCTGTCTGGCAAAGACCGGAAATTTCAGTTCGCGTATCTCGCTGGTGTCTCTCACCGCACCGTTTATAACCACTCCAGCCAGGCCCTTCTGAATGGCGCTTAAAGTCGCCAGCTCGCCCCAGACTGCGGGACCCACCCCACCGGCATCTATTACCAGCACCTGTCCTTCCTCTGCAGCGTCTATGGCCTCGACTGGCTTGGCCCAGTCACCGGGATAGCATCTCACCGTAAGGGCCCTTCCCACCATCTTTGTCCCCTTGGTGATTGCCCCAAGCCCGACCAGTCCGGAAGCGCGGTGACTCCCGTCCGATATGTTAGACGTGGAGACCTTGAGTAATACCTCCTTGACCCCGTCCCCGGAGACCCTTTTGTAAAGCTGAGAGGGAATGCTCTTGGCCTTGAGTATGGCCTCCTTTATCTCCCGCGTAGCCTTTCTTGCGTCGGGGGCTTTACTTATAGCCCCTCCCACTACTACTATCTCTGCCCCGGCCTCTGCGGCAGCCGCTGCATTTTCTGAATTTATCCCACCGGCAACGGCAACGGGTATCCCTACCTGGGAGGTTACCTCCTTCAGCTTCTCAAACGGCTGGACGCCTTTCATCTGCTCGTCCACCGCCACGTGGACGTTGAGGTAACTGGCACCCCAGTCTTCGACCTCCTTTGCACGCCGTGCAGTGTCCTTAACTCCCAGCAGGTCCACACCGATATCAATACCGTAATTGCGCCCCGCCGCTATGCACTCCTTGATGGTGGCATCGGACGCAGCACCCATTACTATCGCACAACGCGCACCCGCCTTGGCCGCCGTCTCCATCTCTATGCGGCCGGTATCCATGGTCTTCATGTCGGCCACAATCGGGATGTCGGGGAAAGACTCGTGCAGCCTCCTCACCACATTCAGGCCTTCACTCTTTATCAGGGGCGTGCCGGCCTCGAGTCTGTCTGCACCGCCTTCCACAGCCTCTTCCGCAACCTTTACGGCCCTGTGCAGGTCTACAAAATCTAGGGCTACTTGCAGGATGGGCGCCATCCTAAACACCAATTTGTAAAAGAACTATTCAAAATAAGACCCACCGCATCGGTCAGACTCCCAGACCGATACCTTTTGTACGGAAATCCCTTCGGGCAACCTTCTGGAAAACTCCGAGTAAAGGACCCTGGATAGATTTTCTGTGGTGGGGTTGTCTTTCTTAAAATACGCAAGATCGTTCAAGTTCTTATGGTCAAAGGCCTCAAGAATCTCCCTAGCCATTGCCTTCACGTCATTAAAATCTAGAACCATACCCAGGCCGTTCACCTTTTCTGCGCTTAGTACGATTTGAACCTTCCAGTTGTGGCCATGCAGGTTTTCACACTTCCCGTGGTATTCTCTAAGCGAGTGAGCGGCAGCAAAATCCGTCTCTACCATCAATTCAAACATTTAGCTCTATATCGGGTGGGCACTAAAAGTAAGTCCTTCAGCGAACGGCTTCACTTCGCTGCTCGTGACGTTATAAAGAACATCTACAGATGGTACACTAAGTCAGACTGGCTACGCTAAATAGTAACAGTGGGCGTAATAAAAGTCAAGGCTATTTGTTACTTGCCGGTTCTCTTAAACTGCTTATCTAATTCCTCTAAGGAGAAAAACAACGTTGTTGGACGCCCGTGCGGACAACGGGCTAGAGGGACGTTGTCTCCGCGCCTTTCAAGCAGGGCGATGAGTTCCTGTGTGCTTAGTTTGTGTCCGGATTTTACTGCACCCCTGCAGGCCATCGTCCTTATTGTCCGGTCCAACATCTCCTCACCCGTAGGCCCCTCTTTGGCATCTTCCAGGAACCCACCCATAAGTTCTTTTACGACAACATCTTTAAGTAACTGGGGAACAGAACGTACTATGATGCTGTTTTTGCCAAATTCCTCCAACTCAAGTCCCAGTCTCTCAAGCGTGTCCTTGAGTTCCATTATGCGGAAAAAATCCTCCGGGCTTAGTTCCAAGAGTTCAGGTATCAACAACCTCTGACTGGACAACGTCTTTTCGCGAATCGCGTCT
>JAZGAY010000089.1:0-9472 GCA_036475985.1 Candidatus Brocadiales bacterium | reverse complement strand
CCGACAAGGTCGTAAAAGTTAACTGGGGCAAACATCAAGACGAAAAGAAATTGGCAGTTTGCATGGTCAGTGTGATACAGAAGCTTGTTGACCAGTTTGCCGATCTAATAAGGAGAGGAAACAAGAGATCAAGAATTGGCATCGATCTTAGTACCTTGAGAGATACTCCGAATGTCCGGGAGAAGATCGCGAAGTTACTAAGTGGAGACTCGACAGAAGATGTAGCATCTGGCTTAGAATGGCTTACACATGAAGCAAGTGCATGGCCGTTCTAGAAATGACTGGAGTACTGAAAGGCCCTGTCCAAATAGGTAGTGAATCAGCACATAATGCGCCCTGTGCACCCTGCACCTTCATTTGTCATTGCGAGCGAAGCGAAGCAATCCCCTTTGTGATAAAGAGATTGTTCGCCAAAAAGATAGGCGGATTTGCCACAGGCACGACTCTGCCACTACAAAAATTGTTCACTACTGCTTCATACGGCAAGGCTTTATCATAAACCTTGCGATAACATCCTACTCCGCCAGTCTGAGGCCCTTCTCCCGGGCATAGTCGTAGGCGTCTTGAAACTCTTCACGGGTGATGCGGCGGTCTATCTCCCCAGAAAACTCACCGGCCCTGTAGCACGGGTAATACTGGTCCATTATGTTTATGTACGTGTTGCCCGAGATCTCCCGGGCGATGAAGTCGATGATTTTCTTGCTGCCCGCGGTGTTATTGGGCATGACAAGATGCCTTACCAGCAGGCCCTTCCGGGCGACGCCGTTTTCTATCACCAGGTCCCCCACCTGCCGGTGCATCTCCTTTAGCGCAGCCTTCATCCTCTCCGGGTAGTCCGTGGCCCCGGAGAACTTTTTGGCCCACTCGGGGTCTGCGTACTTGGCGTCGGGCATGTATATGTCGATGGTGCCCTCGAGGAGTTTTAGTGTCTCGACGGACTCATAACCGCCGCAGTTATATACCGTGGGGACGCCAAGGCCCTTTTGACGGGCCTCCCGGGTGGCTTCCATAATCTGTGGGCTTACGTGGGTGGGGGTGACGAAGTTTACGTTATGGCAACCCCTCTTCTCAAGCGCCAGCATCATGGACGCTATGTGCCCGGCAGAGACCTCCTCGCCCGAGCGGAGGTGGCTTATGTCGTAGTTCTGGCAGAAGAGGCAGCCAAGGTTGCAGCCGGCGAAGAATATGGTCCCTGAGCCGTGTTGTCCCACCAGCGGTCTTTCTTCGCCCAGGTGGGGGCCGTAGGACGATACAACGGCGTTTCGCCCTATCCCGCAAAAACCCTTCTCTCCCTCAAGCCGCATGACCTTGCAGTTCCTGGGACACAGCCTGCACGGCGACATGAGCCTGTAGGCCTCTTCCAGGCGGGTTGCGGCGTTACCAGGGGTATTTGCCATGCTTGTCGGTGGCCCTGTGAGGGTGAAAGATGCAGGAATCCTTGTTTGCCTTTCCAAGGGCGTACAGGGGGCTTAACTTGATTTCTTTGCAAACACCCTGAATATAATCTCTATGCTTGGTTCGGGGAGTTCTCTTTTTATGGTAAGAGATTCTAACAATATAACCTTCTTTTTCTCTATATCCTTAAGGAAGCAACCAAGGGCTTCAGGCCTCGAATGAAAGGTCAGTTTTACTAAAGACATGTCAGTCTCTATGTCGCTATACACTACATTTTCTTCTTCTTCTCCTTCTCCTTCTTCCACCGGTGGGGGGTTGTAGTCAGGGTCGATTGATATATCGGTGATATTACAGCTTCTGGCCTTCAGTGCCACCCTATCGTATATCTCGTTTCTCGTAACCAGGTTTTCTTTGAAGGATGTGATAATCCTGTTTGTTACCTTCATAAGTCCGGTTTCTTCCTTGCTTGGGGGCCTAAAGCTCGACAAGAGCCGTTGTTCAACCGAGATCATCGACCGGACCTGGTTTACATCCCGTCGCAGTTCTTCTATATTCTTTTTCTTAGGGCTTATGACGAACGAGTAGACCAGTATGGCGGCTATGACGATGGGTATCATCATCAGCCATATCCGCAGGCCTTTCGGGAGCTTTTTAAACCTTTCGAGTCTATCCTTTAGTGCCGCCACCCGTGGTCTCCTTTGTCTTTATGTGCGCACTGACCGTGAATTCAAGCTTACTGCCCCTCGTTCCTATCGCTCCGCCTCCTACGGAGACCGGGTGTATTACGAAGGATTCTATCTCTCCCTTGCTGAGCGAGGGGTTTGTCAGTAACAATGAAAAGAATCTCCGAAATTTCTTTTGCACGAAGGCGGCGTCTGAACCGGTAACCGCCCCATTGATTTTAATTGTCCAGCCCGTGTCGGCCTCTTTCACGTCGACTGAATGAAGGAGCATTTCGTTTGGCACGCTGAGGCTGAGGGTTCTTAGTATCTCGCTCCACGGGGTGACGGGTCCGTGCATCTTGCCGATAAATGCGCGACGTGTGTCCAGCATGTCTCTTTCTCTTTGCATCTCACGCAGGTCACGTGTCTGGGGCCGTAGCGAGGCAAGCTCACGGTTCAGGAGGGTGTAGTCTTCTTTATAAGGTGCCCCCTTAAACAGTAACAGGACGTAATAAACCACAAGCAATACGGCAAGCATGGCGCTGGTGGCAGCTACGGCCCGCTTTGCCACGGCGGTTTTCTTTTGCTCGGTCAGGCGAGGGGCCAACAAATTTAACGTAGAGTGTTCCGGCCCGGTCCACGCCAGTCCCAACGCTACCGAGAGTACGGGCAGTGATTCCCTGAATTCATGAACCCTCTCACCCAGGGGCGAGAGGTCGAGGCCGAGCGGTGCGTACACCTCTGCATGAATGCCGGTCTCTGAAGATAGAGTGTTTGCAACAATTTCCGGTTGGAGCATATCACCCAGGACGAGAATCCTTTCAACCGTGAGCCCCCTTGCCTGTTGTTTTGCGAACAGCAGCGAGCGTTTTGTCTCGGCTACCAGGCGTGCGGTTAGTTCTGAGGACTCTTCTGTTTCGGCGCCGCGCCTCAGTGGAAACTCCCTTGGGAAGCGTAAATTGCCGTGGTGGGAGATTACGACCGTGCCCTTATCGGTGCCGGCATGGACCGTCGCCAGCGTCTCCTCGCCAGTGTCGCCTCTTAGCCTGAGCAGGTTGTGCAGTGCCGCAGGCACTACGGTGAGAGAACTGAATTTTATACGAAACTCGTCAGCCATAGAAAAGAAATCATCTATGTCCTTGGCTTGTGCCGTGGCCAGCAGGAGTTCTGTTTTGTGGAGACCCTTCTCTTCGGATTCGCCCACCATTTCGCTGTCGGTAACCAGTTCCTCTACGGGGAATTTTATGTCCTTGCCGGCCTCCCTGTTTCCAGCCGTTCGCAGGTCTCCTTTGGACATGGGCGGCAGGGACACCTGACGATAGTCGATGGACGGATACGGTATGATGGCGTTAATGACTTTTGCTCTGAACCCCTGTTCTTTCAAGACGTTGCGCAGGCTGGGTCCGATGAGGCGCAGACCCCCTGGAGGCAGGTCTATTATTGCGAAGTTTGTTACCTCCACACCTTCCACCGTGCTGGACATCTCTACCAGCTTCATCTGCAGGCTCGTGTGGCGCAGGACAACTTCAATTCCTATTGCAGGTACGTTTTTTGCCACTAAAAAAAACTCCCGAACAGGGTCGAGGGTGTAGCGTTAACTATTGCCCGAGTTTGCCCAGAGAGCTGTAAAGAGGTAGATACATAGATACGGCCACCAGCAGGACTATTCCGGCCAATATTACGATCATAATGGGCTCAAAGGCTGCGAAGACCTTTTTAACGGTTTGTGGTATTTCCCGGTCATAGAATTCGCTTACTTTCTGGAGGGTCTTGTCCAATTGGCCGCTTATCTCGCCGATTTCTACCATCCTTACCACCATGGGCGGGAACTCCTTGCTTGCCCTCAGGGGTTCAGACAGGCGTTTGCCCGCCCTGACTTGGTCTTGCGCGTTGCGTATCACCCGGGCGATAACCTCGTTGCCAACGACCTTCTCCACCACCGCCAGGGCC
The DNA here is from genome assembly GCA_036475985.1 of Candidatus Brocadiales bacterium. Taxonomy (GTDB): domain Bacteria; phylum Planctomycetota; class Brocadiia; order Brocadiales; family Bathyanammoxibiaceae; genus Bathyanammoxibius. The sequence continues at coordinate 5,465 of JAZGAY010000089.1, read as the reverse complement.
TGAAGTATGTCGACGCCGGCTGAATAAAGAAGGGCCAAAAAGTGAGAAAAACGCGAGAGGGCTATCTTCCGGAGTAGAGTCCCGAAGATAGGGATCTTCAGTTTAAATTTGTCAAAGGCATATTTCCCCCATGGGAAACGTATTATGATGTTTATGGTGGCTATCAGCGCTCCTATGCCGATAAGTATGAAGTACCAGTAGTTCTTCGTAAACTCGCTTACGCTTATCACTATAACGGTGGGAAGGGGTAGGGGTACGTTTAGCTGTTCGAGGATTTTTGTGAACTTCGGAAAGACAAAGGCGAAGAGGTATCCCACCAGCAATACTATTGCAGAAAAGACCACGGCGGGATAGATGGTTATTTGTTTGATCTCGGCTCGCAACTCTTCCTGCCACTCCAGGAATTTTGCTATCTCTGTAAGTACCCGGTCTATTTCACCCGAGGCCTCCCCGGCCTTGAGGAGGTTTACGTAGAGTTCCGTGAATGCCTTCGGGTGTTTTGCCATGGCGTCAGAGAGGGCGCTTCCTCCCTGCACGTCGTCTCTTACCTCCGCGAGTATGGCCTTAAACCGTGCGTCGTCCGTTTGTTCTACAAGGTCGTCGAGCCCCTGGATGATGGGGATGCCCGCGGAGAGTACTGTGGAAAGGTGATGGGTGAAGGTTATTACTTCTGTTTGCTTAACCCTGCCTATATAGATTGCGCCTCTCGGACCCCTTTGCCGCTTTGCCTTTTTCTTTTTTCCTTCTTTGGGGTGGGTGGCGGTAAGGAGGTAGTAACCCATTTCGGACAGTTTTGTTGCAAGTTCTTCTTCGTCTCCTGCACCAAGGGTCCCTTTTACGGTTTTACCGTAGTCGTCTATGGCTGTGTAGTCGTAAGGCGGCATGGGGTTTTAGAACAACTTAAGGATCTCCTCAATGGTGGTAATACCCTGTTCGATCTTCTCGATACCGTCCTCCTTGAGGACCTTAAATCCTTCTTTTAAGGCCACGGTCTTGATGGTATTGCTGTCGGCGCGTTTTATTATCAAGTCGCTTATGGCAGGACTTATGTTGAGTAGCTCAATGACGGCTATCCTGCCGCGGTAGCCCGTGCCCCCGCAGTGCGAGCAGCCCTTGCCATGGTAGAACTTCATGCCGCGGATCGCCTCTTCGTTTCCCAACAGGTCTACCAGTGACGGGTCTGGGGTCATCTCTTCCTTGCAGCGATTGCAGATGGTCCTGACGAGTCTCTGTGCGATGGCTGCGGTTAACGAGGAGGCCAGCAGGAACGGTTCTACCCCCATGTCCATTAGCCTGGGAATGGCCCCGACCGCATCGTTGGTGTGCAGGGTGCTGAATACAAGATGTCCTGTCAGCGCGGCCCTGACCGCCATCTCCGCCGTTTCACTATCTCTTATCTCACCGACAAATATAACGTCGGGGTCCTGTCTTAGTATTGACCGGAGCCCGACTGCGAAGGTAAGCCCGGCTTTTGGGTTTACCTGCGATTGGCGTATTATGGGCAGCTCGTACTCTACGGGGTCCTCCACCGTTATTATCTTTCTTTCCAGACTGTTGAGGTATGTCAGCGTGGAGTACAGGGTGGTGGTCTTACCTGAGCCGGTCGGCCCTGTGGCAAGAATGATGCCGTGAGGTTTTTCTATGGCCTTTCTGAATATTTTGAGATTGCTTTTGGAGAATCCCAGGCTCTCCAGTCCCCTTACCAGCTTCTCTTTGTCGAGCAACCTCATTGCAAAGGTCTCTCCGAAGGTGGTGGGGAAGCTTGATATCCTAAGGTCTAGGACCTTGTTGTCCATGGTGAACTTTATCCTGCCGTCCTGCGGGAGTCTTGTCTCAGAGATGTTCATGCCGGACATGATTTTTATCCTTACCGTGATTGGGGACAGCAGTGCTATTGGCAGGGATGGGCCCTGATGCAAGATGCCGTCTACCCTGAATCTGGTCCTTATTAGTTTTTCATCCGGTTCTATGTGCAGGTCTGTGGCTTCTTGTGCGGCTGCGTAGGTTATCAGCAGGTCCATGAGTTTTATCACCGGGGCGACAGCCGTATAATCCGCGGCTTCTCCTTCAGCCCCGACTTGCATCTCTGCCAGCCGTATATTTTCTTCTATGAGGGTCTCGATGGGTTGGCCATCAACCTTGATATCGGTAGCCTCTGGCGCTTGTGCCCCCTCAGTGCCGTAGCAGCGGTTTATCGCCTCGATGATATCGTCCTCTGTACATGCTGCGACCTCGACGTAGTATTTGGTCAGATCCTGCAGTTCGTCTATTACTGCGACATCAAAGATGTTTGCCATGGCGACCTTGAGCGTGCCATTGTCAACTGATACCGGTACGACCTTGTGCATGCGGGCGAAGGCCTCCGGCACGAGCTTTATTGCTTCGTCGGAGAAGCTATACTCTTTTAATTTTACGCACTCTACCCCGGCATCCTGGGCAAGGATTTCTGTGATGGCCTCTTGGCTGACAAAGCCCAGGTTGTGGAGCACCTCTCCAAGCAGCGCACCGGTACTTTTCTGCTCTCTGAGGGCAACATCCAGTTGCTCCTGGGTTATAAGCCCTTTTTCCTTTAATTTTTCGCCCAGGCGCAACTTATTTCAACCTCCAGTCTCTCGAAAGCCATAAAAAAATTTCTGCTAAGGACCAATAAAGGTCTTTTGCGGCCTGTGTCTCTGCGATACTTCAACCAAGCATAACATGTTGTGTTTTTACGTCGAGGACATATGCCGGACCCCTGTTTCAGGATTGGGACGCCGGAGCATAACACCTTGCGATGGTTTAATATACATGCATTTTAATCCAATCGCAAGGCATTTGCCACCAAGAAAAACATTTTTTGTTTTTTATTTGTTGTGCCCCGGAATTTTCAGATTATATTTTTTGATTCTGTGCCATAGACTTCTTTCGGTGATGCCGAGGAGCTTGGCTGCCTTGGCCTGGACACCTCCGGTTTCCCGGAGGGCGTTAAGAATCAGTTTCTTTTCGGTGGAGGCCAAGATGTCTTCTATTGAGCCTTCGGTCGTGGGTTCGGCCTTTTCGTCGGCAGTGGTTATATAAGGGGGGAGACAGTCCCCGGTGATTAGGTCTCCGTTAGATATTACGGCGGCCCTTTCAATGCAGTTCTCTAATTCTCTTACGTTCCCTGGCCAGCGGTAGGCCACAAGCATGTGAAGGGCGTCGGGGGAGATGCCGCTGATGAGCCTTTTTACCTTTTCACTGGCTTCTTTCAGGAAATGTTCTACCAGAAGGGGTATGTCCTCTTTTCTATCTCTCAGGGGCGGTAGATAGATGGGCACTACGTTTAGTCTGAAATACAGGTCTTCTCGGAACTGTTTCTCTTCTACGGCCTTTTGGAGGTCTTTGTTTGTGGCGGTGATTATCCTTACGTCGACTTTAACGGTCTTTGTGCCTCCGACCCTCTCAAACTCTCGTTCCTGGAGCACCCGCAGTATCTTCGCCTGAGTGGCAAGGGTCATGTCACCGATTTCGTCCAGGAATATGGTGCCGCTGTTGGCCAGCTCAAATTTTCCTTTCTTTTGCGAGACTGCACCTGTGAAGGAGCCTTTTTCATGTCCAAAGAGTTCGCTCTCCAGGAGCCCTTCGGGTATGGCCACGCAATTAAGTTTCACAAAAGGCCTTTCACTGCGTGTGCTTTGAGTGTGTACGGCGTGGGCGATGAGCTCCTTCCCCGTACCGCTCTCCCCGTATATTATGACGGAGGACTCGGTCCCGGCGACCTTGTTGACCATGGCAAAGACTTCTTGCATGACACCGCTGGAGCCGATTATGTTTTCGTATTTGTACTTCTTCTCTATCTTTTCCTCGAGGCGGGAGACTTCTATCTGGAGGCGTCTCTTTTCCAGGGCCCTTTTAAGGATTACGAGGAATTCATTCAGTTTGATCGGTTTTGTGAAAAAGTCGTACGCTCCTTCCTGGACCGCCCTTATAGCCATGTCCCTGCTTCCGTGGGCGGTCATAATGATTATCGGGGCGCTGGGGTCCAGCTCGTGTAGTTTCTTTATGGCGTCCAAGCCGCTCATTCCGGGCAGTCTTACATCCAGTAATATGAGGTTGAACGCATCCTGTTTTACTTTCGAGAGGGCTTCTTCGGCGCTGGCGACAGAATCTACCTTGTAGCCTTTCTTGGTCAGGGCCTCTTCTAGAAAGAACCGTATTCCCCGGTCGTCATCGACTACAAGTATCTTGTCTGTCATGTTTCTTGATAAGACCTATGTGAGAGTTGGTAACTCGACTTCAAAGCTCGTACCTTCGTCTTTGTCGCTCTTCACCCTTACCTTCCCGCCGTGAGAAGATATGATGCGGTGGGTTATGGGCAGCCCGAGGCCTGTGCCGTTGGGTTTGGTGGTAAAGAACGGCAGGAAGACCCTTTCAATGTTTTCCGGTGGAATGAATGAACCGGTATTGAAGAAGCGGACTACAAGTCTTTTTGGCTGCGCGGTGTCCAGGGCCGGGCGTGTAAAGCCGTCTTCCAGGGCGCTGCTTATGCGAACGCTTCCGCCCTCTGGTGTTGCCGCGATTGCATTAATGAGGAGGTTCTCAAAGGCCTGGGTCAGTTTGTCTGGTCTGGCCAGAATAAGCGGCAGGTCTTTGCCCAGGTCTTCTACGAGAGCGACCTTTTTGTCAGGCATGTTATATTTACCCGTGTTTATTGCCTGTCTGAGGATCTCGTTTACGTCCATCGGCTCGGGTGTGGCAGACTCTGTTTGGGCAAAGTCCAGCACCTCTTCTACAATCTTATTTACGCGGTCCACCTCACTGATAATGGTGTCTGCATATTTCCTCTTGTGGTCCGTCTCGCTCATGTCTTCCCTGATAAGTTCCATCAGGCCGCGGATAGACGCCAGTGGGTTTCGTATCTCGTGCGCGATGCCGGCGGCCATCGTACCAAGCCCTGCCATCTGGTCTGCTTGTCTTATCCAATCCCGTATATGCTCTGCCTCGGAGGGGTCCTGGAAGGTGATGATAAGCCCTTCAGGTCTGCCTGCTTCGTCAGCTTTTGGGGTTATTCTGCCCTTCAGCCTTACCGAATCGTCTCTTTTGAAGACCTCCAGGTCTTCAAAGGTCTGGGTGTCGTTTTCTTTGACGGCGTTATCTATAAGGTTCAGGAATATCGTATTTTCAGCCGTTTCACGAAATACGGCGTTATAGTGTGCGCCCTCGGCCTGTTCAGAATTTATACCCAGCACCCTTTCGGCAATCTTGTTTATGTGTGTGATGGTCCCGTCTCTGTCGAGTGTTACTGCTCCTTCGGGGAGCATCTCCATCAGTTTGCCTTCTTTCATGTAGTGGTCCAGGGAGGAGAACAACTCTTCCATGGTCTTGCTTAAGAGCGAGATCTCGTCAGGGGCCTTAAATATTTTGCCCGGTGCAAACTCTTCCGCCCTCTTACTCAGCTTCCTTAAGGGTTTGGTTATGGAGTGGGCTATCATTGCGCCTGAAAATGC
>JAZGAY010000088.1:0-4860 GCA_036475985.1 Candidatus Brocadiales bacterium | reverse complement strand
GTGACGGCGGGCAATCGAATAGCAGGTAATCGTACTCCCCTTCCAGTTCCTCAAGTTCTCTCTTGAGGACGGTGTCCCTGCCCGTCTCGTTCGAAAGAAGCCTTTCTGCGCCGACCAGTTCAACCACCGAGGGGGCAATCTTAAGCCCGTCGATTTTATAATCCAAAAGAATTTCGTCCAGGTTCGTGTCCCCTACAAGTACGTTAAAGATGGACTCCGCATTGGCCTCCTTGCCAAAGCCCAGCCACGCCGTCAGATTCGCCTGCGGGTCCAGGTCTATTAGCAACACAGACTTCCCACGTTCCGCCAGACATGCCCCAAGGTTCACTGCGGTCGTGGTCTTTGCAACTCCACCCTTTTGATTCGTTATGGCGATACTTCGCATGTGTTCAGCGGAACTTCCTGTTATTTTACATGTTTTCCCACAAAGGCTTCGACGTCCTTCGTTTCCCCCAGGACAAGCAGCGTGTCCCCCTCACTGAGCGCGTATTCTGGGTCGGGCACCTCACGTATAACTTCTTCTGCTACCTTTCCGGCCTTCTCGTATCGTGTCTTCTTTTTTATTATGATCGGGTGTATCTTGTACTTTGCAAAAAGCCCCAGGTTTTTAAGGCTCTTGCCGGCCAACGCACCCCCTTTTACCTCAATCTCTGCAAGGCTAAGTTCTTCGCCAAGTTCTACCATCTCCTCCAGTCCCGGTGAGACCAGCTTTACGGCCACCTTTTCACCGGTATCCCTTTCAGGAAAGACAATCTCCGCTGCGCCTACCATCTTTAGAATATCAGCGTGAAGGTCTGTGCTGGCGCGCGCAATCACCTTTTCTATGCCTATTTTTTTTAGGATGGCTGTGGCCAGTATACTTTCTTCTACGTCTAACCCCATACAAACTATTGCGGCATCCACCTTTCCCAAGCCGCATTCACGCAGCGATTCCTCATCCATCGTATCTATCTGTACGGCGGAGGTGATATCGTCCTTTATGTTCTCAACGCGTTTCTTGTTCCGGTCAACCCCTATGACCTCAGCACCCTTTTCCACCAGAACCCTGGCCACGGTTGAGCCGAAGCGCCCAAGACCGACTACAGCAAACTGTTTCAAGCTTCATCTCCTTATCCAACGGCCACTTTTTCCTTCGGGTAACTAACTCTTTGCACCCTTCCCTTTATCAAGACCAGCGCCAGTGTCATTGGGCCCAGTCTACCAATAAACATTAGCACAGTAACGACAATCTTGCCCGCCAGGCTTAACTCAGGGGTTATACCACTGCTCAGCCCCACAGTGCCAAACGCCGAAAACACCTCGAAAATAATTTGCTCAAATTCCGCCGCCTCAGTATAGAGCAGTATTATAGAAGATATCAATATCACTGTACAAGCGCAAATGAGAATGGCAAATGCCCGCCGGATAATCGACATGGGAATCGTACGACCGAATAGTATCACCTCCTCCCTCCCCCGCAGGAAACTGTAGGTTGCAGCCACGAACAACAGAAGCGCCATGGTCTTTATTCCTCCTGCAGTTCCACCGGGAGAGCCTCCAACAAACATTAGAAACATAAGCAGCAGTAGTGTCGACGATGCAAGGTCGACAACATCAACAGTACGAAAGCCACAGGTCCTTGCCGTTATCGATTGAAAGTAGGATACCTGAAATTGATCGAAGGGTTCCAACGTGGCGAGGACGTTGTTTCTTTCAAACGCATAGAAACATGCAGCCCCCAGTACTATTAATATGACCGTAGTGATAAGCACCATCTTGCTGTGCAGGGTAATACCCCCTTCATGCTTCTTGCGGAAGAGCGACAAAAACGAGTAATACAGATTGAACAGCACGTAAAAGCCAAGTCCGCCGAGGATTACGAGAGAGGTTACGGTGAAATTTACAACCGGGTTGTCACGGTAGTCTACAAGACTGTCTGTAAACAGAAAAAAACCCGCATTGCAATAGGCTGAAATGGAGTGAAAGGCCGAGTAATATAGCGCCGTTCCAATATTGTCGGTAGTTTTCAAAAAGACGCTCAACAAAATGAAGAAACCCAGCGCCTCCAAAGACAACGCCACAATTACAATAAACAGTAATAGGCGTCTAATCTCTCCTACGGTCGTCACCTCCATTGTTTCCTTTACCGCAGCCTGTTGCGCTACGCTGATTCTCCCGGCAAACACTGCCCCAAAAAAACCCGCGAGCGTCATTATGCCCAGGCCACCTATCTGTATAAGCAGGAGTATAACCACCTGGCCAAAGGTGGAGAAAGACTGTCCTGTTTCTCTTACGACCAGGCCCGTCACACAGGTAGCGGAGGTGGCGGTAAATACTGCGTCTATAAAGGATATTCCATCTGCGGTGGCCGTTGCTATGGGCAGGCTGAGGAGCCCTGCGCCTATGAAGATGATTATTAGAAAACTGCCGCTTATCGATATGCCCGGTCTTTTACCAAGTGTCCTAATTAGTTTGCTTAGTACACTCAATTTTGTGGGCTCAAGGAAATGGTTGTGGCGTTTTCTTTGGCAGGAAAAGGTCTTTCGCTGAATGAGCGTCTAAAATGCATCATACATGTATGGCGTAAAATCTGGCTACCGTTTCAGGGCATATGCCGGTATCACGTTAAGCCATAACGCTCCTTCCGTCTTTCCCTTAGAACCGGGCTTCTATCATAAGGTATCTTTGTTGTCAAGGATTTTTAGTTATTGACAACCAAATCAACATGGTTGAAAATACCACGAGAGAGGAACGAAAAGGGTTGAAATATGCAATAGTTATAGCAGACGGTATGGCCGATGAGCCACAAGACAACCTGAGAGGCAAAACGCCTGTTGAGGCTGCCACTATACCCAACGGTGATTATGTAGCGGTTAATGGCCGTCTGGGAACTGCCAGAACCGTGCCCAGCGGCTTTGACCCTGGAAGCGACGTTGCAACACTCTGCCTGCTCGGTTATGACCCTGTTGAATACTATACGGGCAGGGCGCCTCTGGAGGCGGCCAATCTGGGCCTGGAACTTGGACCGGAGGATTGGGCCTTTCGTTGTAACCTTATAACTGTCAGTGAGGGTGTCCTTGAGGATTTTACGGCAGGACACATCCCCGATAAGGAGGCCAGGGCATTGATTGACTCACTGCGGGCGAAGCTCTCTGACAAGGTGATAAGTTTCTACAGCGGAAATAGCTATAGAAACATAATGCTCTATCAAGGCCAGACGGAAATGACTGCGAAATGTGTTCCTCCCCATGACATCATCGGCATGCCCATAAAGGAATACATGCCGCATGGTAACGGGAGCGATATCTTAGTGGGAATTATGGAGGATTCCCAACCCATCCTTGCCAGGCATAATATAAACCTGCGCAGGGAGAGCCTCCGGGAGTCCCCCGCAAACATGATTTGGCTTTGGGGGCAGGGTAAAAGACCCACTATACCAAAATTCTGCGACAAATATGGCATTGCTACAGGTGCTGTAATAACTGCCGTAGACCTAATACGTGGTCTATGTGGCGCCTACCTTGGCTGGGATGTTATAGACGTTCCAGGCGCTACAGGTTACCTTGATACAGACTATGCGGCAAAGGGACGCTACGCCGTTGAGGCCCTGAGGGACCATGACATTGTGCTTGTCCACGTAGAGGCCCCTGACGAAGCGGCCCACCAGGGCGACGCACCCGAAAAGGTGCGTGCCATAGAAAATATCGATGCGCACATACTCGGCCCCATCCTGGAGGCCCTGAAGAAACATGGCGATTATCGATTGCTGTTCCTCCCCGACCACTACACAATTATACAAAAAAAGACCCATTCTGACGACCCCGTTCCCTTTGCAATCTGCGGCACCAGGATAGAACCGGCCTCACACCTCACCTTTAGCGAGACAAATGCCATTGCCACGGGGTTCAGGTTCAACAAAGGCCATGAACTTATGCGGTACTTCTTGACGGGCTGAACGTTCGCTAAAGTAGGCTGGCGGGATGAAATAAGCAAATCAAAACACGCGGAAGCTTAACAACGTGAAGACCACTCCGTGCCTGGCAGCTCGCACGGTCTCATGGGTCGCCGCTGCCACTTGCCGGGCGGGGCTCGTAAGACATCGCACGCCAACCTAAATCGCCCACATCCGTCGCCCCTCAGTGCCCACCCTTACCAAGGTTCAGGCCTATGACGCCCATTATAATCAGCCCTAGCGAGGCCAGCTTCAGGGCCCCCGCCGGCTCCTTAAACCACAGGATTCCTATCGCCGCTATCAGTGCCGTTCCCGCACCGGACCACACCGCATAGGCGACACTTAAGTCGATACCTTTGATTGCAACGGTCAACGCGCCGAAACTTAGACCATAAAAAACGAAAATAAGTATAGAGGGCACGAGCCTCGAAAACCCTTCGGAAAGCTTCATGCTCGTAGTGCCACATATCTCTAAGACGATTGCAATGCTGAGATACAACCAGCTCATTGGGATAACCTCCTATCGGGCTGTTCTAATAGTTGTGCCGTCTATGCCTGCCGCATCTGTTTATGTACGGCCTGTGTGCATAGAACCATTTGGCCGAAAGGCATTCATCCGGTTGGCCAAATCTGAAAAGTATGGTATACTATTAATGTAAGATGGTACCGGGAATCAAGGGTGTGCCAATTTTACCCGCAGGCAGTAGCCTGTCAAAGGGCACGTGGGCAGAGACCCACAGAAGCAGTGTAGTCTGTATCTGAATAAAGTTGTATTGTGCGGGCAATACAAGGTACATCTTTGGTTCCCTCTCTATGCCGCTATAGATTGTTGGTAGCGGCCTTTTATCGGTCTTGGCGCCCCTCAATTTCACTTCACGACAGATACCTGAAGACCGCCGGGGGTACCTGCACTGTTTATGACGATTTTT
>JAZGAY010000087.1:0-7636 GCA_036475985.1 Candidatus Brocadiales bacterium | reverse complement strand
CACCGGCCTGTGCCATGTCTGCCCTGCCGCCGCCTCCACCGCCAATCACCTTCGCCACACCCTTGGCTATCTCAGCGGCATGCAGCCCGCGCTTTACAAGGTCCTTACTCAATGAAGTTATTACCACGACCGAACCGTTCTCCGCAGAGGCCAGGACTATGGCGATAGATGGCGTACTGGCCTTTAACGTATCGGCCGTCCTGCGAAGGTCATCCGCCTTGGCCCCTTCTAACCTTTCCGTTACAATCTTTACGCCGGACACCTCCTTGGCACGCGTAATCAGGTCGCTCGTCGACTTGCCCAGACTACCTTTCTTCAGTCTCTTAATCTCCTTTTCGAGCCCCTTTACCTCGGCCAGAAGCCCTTCCGCCCTGTCCGCCAGGCCACCCTCATGCACCTTTAACATATCGGCCAGTCTCTCAATAGTACGCTCTTTCTCTCTGAGACTCGAAATGGCAGCAGGGCCTGTAAGGGCCTCTATACGGCGGATACCAGCGGCAACGGAGCCTTCTCCTACTATCTTAAAGAGACCGGCCTCACCCGTACGCCTCAAGTGGACACCGCCGCAGAGTTCCAGACTGTACCCCCCCACGTTTACAAGACGCACCTTCTCACCGTACTTTTCGCCAAAGAGCGCTATGGCACCCCTCCTTTTGGCCTCCTCCTGGCTCATCTCCTCTACCTTTACGGGAGAGTCCTCTATAATCTTCTCATTTACCAGGTCTTCAATCCTGGAGATATCATTCTTGCTGAGGGCCTGAAAGTGGTTAAAGTCGAAGCGCAGTCTCTCGGGCACTACCAGGGAGCCTGCCTGCTCGGCCTGTTCTCCGACCACCTGTCTGAGCACGTGGTGCAATATGTGTGTGGCGGTGTGGTTGCGGCTTATAGCGGCCCTCCTCTCCATGTCTACCTCGCAGGTCAGCGTGTCGCCGACAGACATTTTTCCTTTCAACACCTTTGACCGGTGGAGGACGAACTCGTCCGCCCTTTTTGTGTCCGTCACTTCCAACGAGAGGCCCTTGCCCTTGAGGCGGCCCGTGTCACCCGCCTGTCCGCCCGCCTCCCCATAGAAAGGCGTGCAGTCCAGCACCACCGTAACCGACTGGCCCTTCTCGGCATCCTCTACCAGTTGGTCATCCATAATAATCGCCAGGACCTTCGCCTTCGCCCTGCCCCTCCGGTAACCCAGGAACTCCGTACCCTTACAAGACTTCTTGAGCTGGGCAACGGGGCCTTCGTCAAATACCGTACTGCTTATGTTCGACGTGACCCTGGACAGGCGTGTGCGTTCTTTCATGTGTTTCTCAAACCCGCTCTCGTCGAAACTGAAGCCTTCTCCGGCACAGTAAGCGGCCGTACCCTCGATGGGGAAACCGTACGTGTCATACAGCCTGAAGGCCTCTTCCGGCGGAAAGGCCTTTTTCCCCTCTTTCTTTAACAACGTGCCGACCTCTTCCAGCCGGCGCATACCCTGGTGATAGGTCTGTATGAACCTTTCTTCTTCGCTCTTTATTATACGGGCAATGTTTTCGCGGCGCTGCTTGGCCTCAGGGTAAGGTTTCTCCATTACGTCGACGATAACCGGCACAAGCTTGTACAGTGACGCCTTTTCGTGGCCCATCTGCATGGCGTCCCTGACCGCCCGCCTGATGAGGCGTCGCACCACATAACCCCTGCCCTCGTTCGACGGTAGAACGCCGTCTGAGATGCAGAAGACCACCGCGCGAATGTGGTCGGCAATTCGCCGGAACAGCGGCACATTGACGTCGCCCGCGTATTTTATACCCAAAACATCTTCCAACTCATTGATTATCGGCACAAATATGTCCGTCTCGAAATTGCTCAGTACGCCCTGCGTGACCCTGGCTACCCTCTCAAGACCCATCCCGGTGTCAATGCCCTTATGGTCCAGCGGTTCCAGCACCCCCCCGTCCCTACGGTCGAACTGAACAAACACCAGGTTCCACACCTCCACGTAGCGTTCGCAGTGGCGGCAGTTCGGGTTACAATCCTCCCTGCCGCATCCGGCGGCCTCTCCCTGGTCGTAGAATATCTCGGAGCACGGGCCGCATGGGCCGTTCGGTCCCTGTGAAGGGGCGTTGGCGGGCCAGAAATTGCTGCCCTCCCCGTACCGGAATATCTTCGAAGCCGGGAGGCCGACATCTTTTTCCCATATACGATAGCCCTCGTCGTCGCCGTCGTACACGCTGGCACAGAGCCTTTCCTCCGGCAACTTTAAGCCTTCGAGTAAAAACTCCCATGCCCACTTGCAGGTCTCTTTCTTGAAGTAATCACCGAAAGAGAAATTCCCCAGCATCTCAAAAAAGGTGTGGTGCGAGGCGGTCTTTCCGACGTTATCGATATCGGCGGTACGGAGACATTTTTGTGAAGACGCGACCCGGGTGAACTTGATCTTGCCCCTGCCCAGGAGCTGGTCCTTAAACTGGTTCATACCCGCACCGGTAAACAGCAAGGTGGGGTCGTGCGTGGGCACCAGGGAGTCACCGGGAACTATCGCGTGACCCTTCTTTTCAAAGAATTGCAGGAATCGTTCCCTGATGTCATCCGTCTTCATGTCTTACGGGGCTTGTGAGGTTTCTCGTGTACTCAATGGCATGAAACGCCTTTTGGTGGAAATCAGTCCTTTTTGGCACTCTTCTTTTTGGCCGCCTGTTCTGCCGGTGCAAGGCACTGCATCACTGCCTGCTTTATCTCGTCCATAACCTCGGCGTTTTCTTCAAGGAAATGTTTGGAGTTTTCCCTGCCCTGTCCCAGACGTATCTTTCCGTATGTGAACCATGCGCCATTTTTATCTACTATGTTGTTTTCCAGTCCCAGGTCAAGAATGTCGCCCGACAGGGAGATACCGCCGTTATACATGAGGTCAAACACTGTCTTGCGGAAAGGCGGTGCGACCTTGTTCTTCGCCACCACCGCCCTCACCCTGTTGCCTATCGTATTGTCACCGTCCTTGATTATCCCTATCCTCCGCACCTCTATGCGTACCGATGCATAGAACTTCAGTGCCCTGCCGCCCGGCGTGACCTCCGGGTTGCCGAACATGACCCCGATTTTTTCCCTTAGCTGGTTAATAAATATGAGACACGTGTTCGTCTTGGATACGATGCCGGAGAGCTTGCGCATGGCCTGGGACATAAGCCTTGCCTGAAGCCCGATCTGTATATCGCCAATCTGGCCCTCTATCTCCGCCCTGGGAGTAAGGGCGGCAACGGAGTCTACCACTATGACCGCGACCGCTTTGGAGCTGATAAGCGTCTCGGCAATGTTCAGGGCCTGCTCGCCCGTGTCCGGCTGATTTATCAGGAGCTCGTCTATGTTCACGCCCAATCTCTTGGCGTATTCGGGGTCCAGGGCGTGTTCGGCGTCGATATAGGCGACAACGCCGCCCTGTTTCTGCGCGTTAGCCACTATGTGCAGGGCCAGTGTCGTCTTACCTGAGGCCTCGGGGCCGAATATCTCTATCACCCTGCCGCGGGGTATGCCCCCCACGCCAAGGGCCAGGTCCAGAGACAACGAACCCGTCGAGATGGTAGGTACGTCGAGCTTTGTATTGGCGCCCAGCCGCATGACGACTCCCTTGTAATACTGTTTCTCCAGATGAGACAGGGCCCTCTCAAGGGCCTGAGTCCGTTTCTCCTTCTCGTCAACCGCCTGTTTTGCCATCCCTCTTTCACTCCCCGTTTTCTATAAAGATTAGTCCAGACCAAAACTCTCGAGTTTCGTATATATAGGCCCCTTGGATGATAATTGGCTCTGCATAAGTACCACGTTTCCTACCAACTCCTCGCCCAAGTCATCTGATGAGTGCTGAACAACAAGCCGTACCAGAGGGTCTATACCCTTCGTAGATTTGACGCGGCCCAGGGTCAGATGGGGCGAATATCTGCGGCCCTCTTTCTTTATGCCCAACTTCTCAAAAAATCCCCGTTCAAGTCCGGAATTTATCCTGGCAAGACTGTCTGTGTCGTCCTGAATCCCAACAAATATCACCCGCGGTCTTTCGGGTTTGGGAAAGGCCCCAACACCTTTAAACCTGATACAAAATGTCTCCAACCCCGCAACAGCCTCCCGAATCACGTCCTTCACCTGGGAAAGCTCGATATACTCCACGTGGCCAAGGAATTTTAGCGTGATGTGAACGTTTCCGGCTTCCACCCACCTGACGTCACCCCCGGCCTCTTTCAGTTTCCCCTCTAAAACCCCGAACCTCTTTTTTATCGCCTCGTCAACCTCAACAGCAACAAAGGTCCTGAGTTTTTCCATTTACCAGTCTTCAGTGAGACCTTGAAGATGAAGAGCCCGGCACAATCCCTCGCATTTTAAGGGCTTAAGAATGAAATACAGGTAGTCTCCTCAGCTTAGCCCACTATACATTAGAGGAAAAATTTATTCAAGGGAAAACGGTTTACTGCAACCCTTAGAACCTCTGCGCAAATGTCGTTCTGAGGGAGTTTTTTCAAAGGTTTTTTACTACATGCCGCGCACCTGTTTCAGATAGCCCTCCAGGTTCCTCCCGGTCTCCTGGACCGAGTCTCCACCGAATTTCTCCATGAAGGCCCTTGCAACCTCGAAACTTATGACGGCCTCCACCACTACCGACGCCGCAGGCACCGCACATACGTCGGAGCGCTCGTCAGCCGCCGGGGCGGTTTTCTTTGTGGTGATGTCCACCGAATCAAGCGACTTACCGAGCGTAGGTATGGGCTTCATGGCGGCCCCCACCACTATGGGCTCACCGTTTGTCACCCCGCCTTCAAGCCCGCCGGCGCGGTTCGTCTTGCGGAAAAAGCCGCCCGTAAGGCCCTCGCCGCGCGATTTCTTGTCGTAATATATCGAGTCGTGTACCTCGGAGCCGAGTTTTTCGGCGACACGGAGGCCAAGCCCTATCTCCACGGCCTTCATGGCCTGGACGGACATGACCGCGGCGGCAAGCCTGCCGTCGAGCCTCCGGTCCCACTGCGCGTAGCTGCCCAGTCCCGGCGGGACACCGTAGACCGTTACCTCTATCAGCCCGCCCACTGTATCACCGGCGTCCGCCACCTCCTTTATCCTCTTTGCCATCGCCGCCCCGGCCTTCTTGTCGAGACAGTAGACATCGCTTGCATCCCTCAGTCTCCTGACCTCTTCAGGGTCTTTATCGTGGGTGGGGGTATCGTCCACAACGCCTCCAATACCCCTCACGTAACCGACTACCTTGACCCCGAAGTCGCTGAGCAAGGTCTTGGCCAGCGCCCCTGCGGCCACGCGCGCAGCCGTCTCCCTGGCACTCGAGCGCTCAAGGACGTTGCGCATGTCACTGAAACCGTATTTCATGGCCCCGGCCAGGTCCGCGTGGCCCGGTCTCGCCCTGGTCAATTCCGGCAGCTCGTCGATGCTTGAGTCCTTGTTCTTTATGCCCATGCAAATCGGGCTTCCAAGGGTAATACCCTTCCTGACGCCGGAGAGGATTTCGACCTCGTCCTTCTCGATACCCATCCTTGGACCCCTGCCGACGCCTCCCTGGCGACGCCTGAGGTCGTCGTTAATGGCCTCCACGTCAAGGCGTACCCCGGCCGGAAAACCCTCTACCATGGCAATCACGCACTTGCCGTGTGACTCGCCCGCCGTTATAAATCTAAGCATATCGGTTATCTCCTTAGAACTGTATTATTTAGACTAAATCGGCTTTGTCAAGGATTCTTAAAGACACATTGACAGATTTTGTTTGCGATATCTGACTAGGCCCTGCTAAAATAGCCGGATTATATCTTTAAGCCCTTACCGTCAATTACTTAGGAGAAACATGTACCCAATCTTCATAAGCCTGCGCTATCTCCGCAGAAAGAAGAGTTGCTACATAGCCATAGCGGCGGTGGCGATAAGCGTTATGACGTACATAGTGGTGCTGTCCGTAATGAGCGGTTTTGACAGGGAGCTCAGGACGCGCATCCGGGGTACACTGACACACGTAATAATCCTGAAGGGCGGTCTCTACGGCTTTAAGGATTATGATGCAGTCATGGAGCGGGTGAAGAAGGTCAAGCACGTGAAGGCCGTGGCGCCGTTTGTTGAAGGCCCTGCACTTATGAGGGTGCGGGGTGCAAAGGAGTTTGCGTATTTCAGGGGAATCGTCCCCGAACTTGAGGCGCAGGTTGGAAAACTCGGCCAGTACCTGAAGGACTTTGGCGATAAACCGAAGTACCTCGACAGGCTCCACGGTGAGAACAAGCTTTATAGCGCCTTTGTAGGCGTAGAACGCCTGAGAATCTCCCCGGGGGACCCGGTCAAAGACCCCGACAGCTTCGTGCCGGACGGTGAGAAGATAGTACTTGTTACGGTCAAGGGCTGGGACAAGATAAGCGTCAAGCCCTTCATTGTGGAAGGCAGGTTCCAGTCGGGCATGTACGACTATGACAAGACCTATGTCTATATCCCCCTGAGGGCCGCGCAAGAGCTGGTGGGGAGTCTCGACTCGGTGACCGGTATAAGCGTGGGGCTGGACGACTACCACCATGCCTCTGAAATAAGGGACGAGCTGCAGGAGATGCTGGGCTCGGGGTATTACGTGCAGACCTGGGAGGACGCCAGAAAGACCTTTCTCAGGGCGGTGGAGCTGGAGAGACGGGTGATGGCCATAATACTCTTCTTTCTGCTCATAATAGCCGGCTTCTGCATCACGGCAATACTCAGGATGATCGTCTACGTCGTATCCAAGGACATAGGGATACTCAAGGCCATCGGCGCCACACAGACCGGTATAATGAGCATATTCATCTTTAACGGGTTTATCGTCGGGGCCATCGGTTCGGCCATAGGCGCGGGACTGGGCATCGGGTTTGTGATGCAGATAAACTGGCTGGAACGGCACTTCTATACAGTTACGGGCTGGAGCCCGTTTCCGCCGGAGGTCTACTACTTCAACGAGATTCCTACCCTGCTGAGCCCCTGGAACATAGGGGTAATCGTCGGTGTGGCCATGGTCCTCAGCGTCGCAGCAAGCGTCTACCCCGCCATGAAGGCCGCCAGGCTCGACCCCGTGGAGGTCCTGCGCTACGAATAGCAGCGGCCCGATAAGGCTTTATTGTCTCCAGGGCACCACCGGTGTTGACAACACACATCCCGACGATGTAATGTGTTATTGTAACATTCGAAAGACCGAGGGCCACCAGGCCCACAGATAAATTCTCATCAAAGAAGCAAATGATAAAGACAGAGGAAAAAGACAGGGACCGTAAGGTCGTGGAAATAGTCAAGCTGTTCCTTCGCTCGGCCATTTTCTACCGCAGGCTTTTTAGTGACTACCAGGAGGACAACCTGAGGTTTGATAAGATACAGGAACTGGTAGACGACAAGGGGCAGTCAATGCTCTTTAACCTGAAGAAGAGCTGCCAGATGTTGTTCCGCAATAACAATTATTCCACGGAGCAGGAAAGATTGTTTGACCTGGCAATAGGCTCTATTTTTCACGAGGCCATGATAATAAGAGAGAACTGCTACCAGCTCGAGGTCTATATGCCAAAGGTCTCGCTGCTGAAGGAAAAGACAGCCAAGACCTCGTACGAGAAAAAGTTTCTAAGAGAAGTGAACCACATCCTCGTAAGGGCAAAGAAGAGGCTGTCGGAAGAGTTGAGGGAGA
>JAZGAY010000086.1:0-4564 GCA_036475985.1 Candidatus Brocadiales bacterium | reverse complement strand
TCTACGGGTGTTTTCAGATCGTCCCCGTGGCACCCGCTGCAACTGACGGTTGCGAGGTTCATGGGGTCGGGTGTCCCCGGAACCCCTTTGCCGCCGTCTCCCACCATCATTTTTCTGTAGATAAGAGTTTCTGCCGGTGCATTGCCAGGTGCTGCCGGCGAGTCCATTTCTGATATGTCTCTGTAGACATTGTGTCTTATTTCTTCATGGCAGGGAGAACAGCTTACCCCTTGACGCGCCAGGTGATCATGGTGCATGTCATCTGCGGAGGTGTAATCCTCGGGTATGTCGCCAGGCACATGGCACCGGTAGCAGCTATCCTTGTCTACCATGCCGGTGCCGCGTACGGTGCCGTTATTGTGGCAGCTGTTACAGTCGACACCCGGTTTCTCAAAGGAGGCGTGGTCAAATTCCTTGTCATATATCTGTATCTTCTTCTCAACCTCTTTGTGGCAGACCGAGCATTCCCAGAGGGGTTTCTCCAATTGGCTTACCATCTTAACCTCTCCCTCTCCACGCACGAAATGACATACGTAACATGTGTTCTTGTCTATGCCGAAATGTTTATCCCGTTCCTGGCGTGCGTGGCAGGCGGTGCACCCGACGTTTTGTCCGTAGGCCCACTCTTTTAGATGGGATTCGTGACTAAAGTGGCCGGGATTGTTGTCAGATTCCTCTTTCGCGAAGAGTTTTTCCCGGGTGTGACAGCCGGACTTCATGCAGTTTCTATCGTCGATCTCTGTGGCCAGATAGATGCCAGTACCAGCTCCTGTGTGGCACTCCAGGCACCCGGACCTGACGGGACATTTGACGGTGTCGGTCCATGTGCGGTATTGGTGTTCCATACCGTGACATCTTGCGCAGTACGATGGATGAATGGGACGGGTCACGGTGGCGCCAATGGCACCCAACATAAAGACGAAGGCGATTATGGTGCCAATCACAAGTTTTATGCTTACTTTATGGTTCATCTCACGGTATATCCACACGTAATGACAGGTTGGCGGGCATGCTCTGCTGTGTAAGGATTATCTTTGTGCTGCCGTCAAAGGTACGGCGGAGCAGGGTTGTTTCCAGATGAGAACCCATCACGTCCTTTAAATTTCCGGGGAATGAAAACTTGACGTACTTCTTTTGCCCGTGCTCAAGCGCCGTGTCCATTTCCGTAAAAAATGATTCTTCCTTGATAAGTTGTCTCCTGCCCGACCGGTATGTTATCTCGATAATGAGTACGGCCTCCTTGTAGCCGTAGTCTCCGGTTGGGATGGAATGGGGTATGGATAGATTCTCCAGCTCTATTACACCCGTCACCTCCGACCCTGCCGCACGGAGTTCTCCAAGTGTTATCTCTATGGGGGCCTTTACCGCATTTAGTCCGTCCTCGCTTGAGAAAGAATGTTTCCTGGTAGGCTTGTTTTTGTAGAACCAGCTCCACGGGGCGTCCTGTATCAGTTTTCTTTCCGAGCTGGGCATATGGCAATCCTGGCAGGATTTTCTGTCCCTGTCGGATACGGCCAGCCACTCCCTATACGTACCCTGGTGACATGTCCCGCACAGCACGCTTTTTTTGTAAAGACTGTGTACGTTGGCTACGGGGTGTGGCGCCGCGGCCTTAAGGGGCCCTGCGAGTTTACAGTCAGCCGTAAGGTGGCAGCCATTGCAATTGACCCCCTCGTCGAGATTGGTCTGCCGCGGTGCGGGTATTATCAGGGATGTCTGTCCGTCGGCGGCAGGCGGGGTGTAGATGCTGTCCGGGGCGTGGCAGCCCAGACAGAACTCGAACCGGTAGTCGTAAGTAACTTCCTTAAAGGCCGGGTTGGAGAAGCTCTTTGCATGTGGTGAGTCCTTCCATTCTTCATATATCGCAATGTGGCATTCACCGCACCTGTGGGAACCTGGCGCATTTTCTCCCCTCTCTGCAAGCTCGGGATAGCTGCAACCCGCGGCTAATAGTGCGAGCAAGAACAGGGTTTGCACCGGCATGGTAAACTTATATGTTTTAAACATTATGAGAGCCTTCCGATGATGCCCAGAGAGAGAATTATAATCAAACATATAATTACTCTCGGGAAGAATATCGGTCTCTTCCACAGTCTCTTCTCACCGGTCCTGTCCCACAGGGGGACACTGAGCAGTACCGCTGCTGCGCATCCGAGTATGCCGAGGAAGACTGCCCTTTCAGGCACCAGCTTGGAGAGTTCATGGATCGGCAAAAGATACCAGACCGGCTTCTTCTCGGCAGCGCCTTCAGAGAGCGGCAGTGCTTCCTGCGCAGACTCCGGGAGAAAGATTACTCCCAGCAAGAGTACCGCGATAAGCACAAAGACCACAAGCAGGTGACGTAGTAATTCGTTAGGGTAAAAGGGCTCAAGTTCTTCGGGTCTATAGTATTTTGTATAATCTTTCATAGCGGTTCCGAGATGCCGGTTCGCCTTGTCATGGTGAAGTGAAAGGCCATGAAGGTACATATGATGAGTGGG
The DNA here is from genome assembly GCA_036475985.1 of Candidatus Brocadiales bacterium. GTDB lineage: Bacteria > Planctomycetota > Brocadiia > Brocadiales > Bathyanammoxibiaceae > Bathyanammoxibius. The sequence continues at coordinate 2,084 of JAZGAY010000086.1, read as the reverse complement.
ATAACGAGCACGTGCAATATGTAATTACTTGGAAGCCCTTCGTTAGAGATCCTGGTAGCACCGGCGGGTATTTCGACCTCATTTTTAGCTTCTGTCGTGGTGCCGTATCCTACGGTCGATGCATACGCCTGAGAGCTGTTCTGTATGTTTTCTGCATTCCAGGGATGAACGTTTCCGAACGGTAGTGTAGTCCCCGTGTAACCCATGTAGAGAACTAGCATAAGGAGGGATGCGCCGGAGACCCAGTTAAGCTCCCTTGGTCGCTTGTAAGCCCCCTTGAAAAGCACCCTTATCAGGTGGGCTATTACCAGTCCGATCATTATCTGGGCGCCTACCAGATGGAGCTTGGAGGCAAGCCATCCGTACGGGGCCGCGTGTTTTATGTGCTGGACGCTGTTAAACGCCTTGAGGGGTGAAGGGTCATAAAAAAATAGCAGGTATATCCCTGTGGCTACTTGAACAATAAACGTTACTAATGCCAGACCGCCCAGGCATCTGAACCAACTCAGTTTCTTCGGCAGGAGTCTCTCGAAGAAGTTGTCTTTAATAAATTTCCGTAGTCGTGTGGGCTCTTTAGGCCCGGCGAGAGCCCTTGACATCTCAACGTCCACTCTCGGCCTCTTGGAGGGCGCCACCCAGATGGTCGAGCATTTCGTCAATATCATCTCTGGTGATAACCAGCGGGGGTTGTAATGCAAGCACGTTACGCTGTAACCCGGCCCTGCCTGCTAATACCCCGCGGTCCTTCAGGTATTCCAGGACAAAAGTCGTTTCGTCCTGCGCCGGTATCTTATCCTGCTTAACCAGTTCTACACCTACCATCAGTCCCAGGCCTCTCACGTCACCGATCATATTATGTCTGTGGCTGAGTTCTGTGAGACCCGTTTTGAGATAGAGTCCCATACGTTGGGCACGTTCTGCCAGGGCGTGTTTCTCCATATAGTCAAGTGTTGCCAGAGCTGACGTGGCTGCCACAGGGTTGCCCCCCCATGTGGAGGCGTAAGGTAAGGAGAGGGCTGAGGCCAGGTCGGCCCTCGTGATGAAGGCGCCGATAGGTATGCCGTTAGCGAGGGCCTTTGCCAATGACATTATATCGGGCTCCACCCCCCAATGTTCTATGGCAAACATCTTACCAGTGCGCCCAAAGCCTGTCTGAGCCTCATCTACTATTAGCAGTATCCCGTACCTGTCCAGGATTTCTTTGAGCCTCGGGAAGTACTCTTTGGGTGGGACAATTATGCCGCCGTTACCCTGTACAGGCTCGGCAATAAAAGCGGCGAACTCAGACGTGCCTTTGGCTATGGCCTTCCCTACTTCCCTGGCGCACTCCAGGTCACAGCTCGGGTAGACCCTCCCAAGAGGGCACCTGTAGCAGTATGGTGCGGGAACAAAGGTAACGCCATCTATGGGGGAAGGGTCTATCCTCCAAAATGGAAGCCCTGTAAAGCTTAAGGCATGTTTTGTGTGCCCATGGAGTCCTGTGGACAGGGCAAGCAGGGCACTTCTCTTGGTAAAGAGCTGGGCAAGGAGTACCGCCCCCTCATTAGCCTCTGAACCGCTGGCACAGAAGAATGTCTTCTGGAGGGGTGCCGGTGTAATGCCAGACAGTCTCTCAGCCAGGTCGACAACGGGTTGTGTCAGGTAAATGGAGGTGGTGTGTTGAAGGGTGCGGAGTTGCCTTATAACCTTCTCGGTTATTTCCGTGTTACAGTGTCCGGCATTTACCACCGATACACCGGCGTAAAAATCCAGGTAGCGCCTGCCTACATGGTCATAGAGGTACTGCATCTCCCCCCTGACTATCTGCACAGGCCTCTTATAGAAATGATAGACGCAGGGTATAAGATAGAGCTCTTTTTTTCTGACGATCTCTTCGGGGCCTGCGTGGTGTGGGGTTGTGTTTTCTTTTACGATAACGTCTTTAGTGTGCATGGCTCAGGGAACGCATTACCTCCAGGGTACTTTGTGAGTCGGTAATGTCCTTTGTATAGGCACCGAGACCTAGGCCGCGAGGGGAAATCTTCAAGAGTTCTTCCAGGTGTAGTTTCAGCATGGGGTCTTTTCCACCTGCGTTTTTGGATAAG
>JAZGAY010000085.1:0-5151 GCA_036475985.1 Candidatus Brocadiales bacterium | reverse complement strand
TTATCGAGAGGCATACTAACCGCCTGAATAACCTGATAAGTGACCTGCTCAGCCTCTCGATGATAGAGTCGGGGCAGATTCCGCTCGAGCGGAGGAAGATAAAGCTCGTGCAGTTTATCAAAAAACTTACGGGAACTTTTGATGACCATATCCGGGAGAAGCAGCACACCATTGGAGTCGAGATACCCGAAGGCCAAAAATATGTCTATGCGGACGAGACACTCCTTGACCAGGCCCTTACGAACCTCCTGGACAACGCCATAAAGTACACCCCGCCGCACGGTAAGATAGGTATCGCTGCAACGGAAAGGAACGGGCGGCTGGAGCTTTCCGTCTCCGACACGGGGATAGGTATACCAGAGGGGGACATTGCCCGCGTGTTTGAGCGTTTTTACCGGGTAGACAAGGCCCGTTCCAGGGAGGTGGGGGGTACGGGTCTCGGGCTTGCCATCGTAAAACACATCGCCCTGGCCCACGGGGGAACCGTTTTTGCCAAGAGCAGACCGGGCCATGGCAGTAACTTTACCATTACCTTCCCCAATCCGTAGACCGAGCCCTCAGAATGATAGTCTCGCAGGTTCTTAGAGGCCCTGAGAGTTTAACTAAATCTTAATACTCTTTTAACGTGCCGCCAACATTCTCCCGGTAGAATTCTTGCAGGAAAGCGGCTTTTATCGGAACAATTTTTGGTGGCAGATACCTTGTAACTTGGGGGTACAGGAAAAATGAAAAGGCTAATATTAGTGATACCGTTTCTAGTGCTGGCGTTAGCCGGTACAACACTCGCGGCCCAGGACCCGGAGATACGGGAACTAATCGACCGCATGCGGGCCCTTGAGGAGACTGTCGAGTCCCAGCGGCAGGAAATTGAGTTCCAGAGGGGGGAGATTGAGGGGCTGAAGGCCGGTCAGGCTGGCAGCAGGGGCCCAAGAAGATATGAACCCGTTGCACTCAGGTCTCCCGGGGAGGCTGAATATGGTGTCTCAGACGAAAGACTTCAGGAGGTGGTAAAGGACTATCTCGGTACAGAGCAGGGCAAGAAGCTCATAACCGACACCTCTCCGTTCAAGCTCAAGGCCGGGTACAAGAAGGGCAAGGGGTTCTATCTTGAGACCCTGGACGAAAAGTTCAAGATGTACATATACAACAGGCTCCAGGTCCGCTACACCTTTGCGGATAATGATGAGTCCAGCGACACGAGTTCTTTCCGCATACGCCGTTACAAGATTAAGTTCGCAGGGCATGCCTTCACAAAGGACCTGACATACAAGGTCCAGTGGAACCTTGCGTCTAATAGTGGTGCAGGAAAGCTGGAGGCCGCCTGGGCAAACTATAAGTTAACAGACTACCTTCAGCTCCGCGGCGGGCAATATAAGGTGCCCTATAACCGGCAGGAACTCACGTCTTCAGCCAAACAGTTGCTGGTGGACAGGTCACTGGCCAATGACGAATTTAACTTCAGCTACGACATAGGCGTCATGGCCCATGCCAGACCGCTTGGCGGACTTCTGGAGTATAACCTCGCCGTGATGCAGGGGGCCGGTGCAAATGCAACGAAAAACACCAACACCCAGATGCTTTATGCGGCAAGGTTTGTCTTGAGCCCCTTAGGGAAATTTGATTCTTATGTTGAATCCGACCTTAAACATCATGAGACCCCAAAGTTGGCATTGGGCGGCGCAGTTGCATACAACGACGGCAAGAAGATGTTCTTGGACGATAAGGTCAGGACCTTCAACAGGGGCGTGAGCACGAAACAGGCCACGGTCGACCTGATATTCAAGTGGCGGGGTCTCGCGCTTATGGGTGACGGTTACTGGAGGAGGGTAGACGCACACACCGGTGAGTCGGACTTCCGTGGTGGCGGCATAGACGCCACCGGCTACACCCTGCAGGCGGGGTACTTTGTACCGACCTCATATCTCCAGAAGCGCTTGGAGTTTGGCGGTCGCTACAGCCACGTTGACCCGGATACAAGCACGAGTAATGATTATAAGTACGAGGTGGGCGGCGGCATGAACTGGTATTTTAATGGGCAAAACAACAAGTTCCAGGCCGACATCAGACGCGTTTTTACAAAGCAACCCTCGGACAGTGACGAAAGAGACACGGAGTTCAGGCTGCAGTACCAGCTGGTCTTCTGACGACGTCTCAAAGGAGGAATTTATGCCGGTAAGGTCTTTTCTTTCAGTTTGCCGGTATCAAATAACATAAAGCCCGACGCATGACTGACAGAAAACCGTTCGGTTTTCCAATTTGCCGCATCACATTCCACCCGTTAGGTTTAACAAAACCTTAACATTCCCTTAATACAAACTTAAACTTACTGCGTCATACTTCTCATAGTTTGAACGGCAAAATAGACGAAAACAGAGGCGGAGGAAGAGAAAAAAGATGAGAAGAGAGATGAGAAGAAAGATGATGAAAGAGACAAGAAACACCCTCGCGATATTTGCCTGCATCCTGACGGCCGCTTTCTGGCTATCTGTCCCCTTAAGTGCAGCCTGGGCCGATGATTTGAAGGGACGTCTGAAGATTGACGGCTCAAGTACCGTTTACCCGATAACTGAGGCGGTTGCCGAGGAATTCCGGGTGAAATCCCCCAGGGTAAGGGTAACCATAGGGGTTTCCGGTACCGGCGGCGGCTTCAAGAAATTCAGCAGGGGAGAGGTGGACATCACCAATGCCTCGCGTCCAATAAAACCCAGTGAGGTGAAGCAGTGTGAGGAGGGCGGTATTGAGTATATAGAGCTGCCCGTGGCCTATGACGGGCTTGCCGTGGTGGTGAACCCCAAGAATACGTGGTGTGACTCCTTAACGGTCGAGGAGCTGAAGAAGATTTGGGAGCCCGAGGCGGAAGAAAAGATAACGAAATGGAACCAGATACGCCCCCAGTGGCCTGACAAGGAGTTGCATCTATTTGCACCTGGTATAGACTCGGGCACGTTTGACTACTTTACCGAGGTGATATGCGGAGAGTCGGGTGCAAGCAGGGGCGATTTCACGCCCAGCGAGGACGATAATGTGCTCGTACAGGGAGTGGCCAACGACGAGGGTGCGCTTGGGTATTTTGGCCTCGCGTACTATGAGGCGAATAAGGACATGCTTAAGCTCGTTGGCGTCGATGACGGAGACCCGGCCAACGGAGACGGACCCATCAAGGCCTCGCTGAAGACCGTGAAGAACAATACCTATCAACCGTTATCCAGGCCGCTTTTTATCTACGTGAGCAAGAAGGCATCCGAACGTCCCGAGGTGGTGGAGTTCATCGATTTCTACATGAACAGCGGACCCCCCCTGGTAGAAGAGGTTGGTTTTATACCGCTTTCTGACCGGGCCTACCTGCTGGCCGATGAACGTTTTAAGAGTGGAAAGACAGGTTCTATCTTTGCCGGCAAAGGGGCTACGGTGGGCAGAACCGCCGAAGATATGCTTAGCGAGTAACAGTGACCATGGGTGACCGAGGAAAACCGGAGCTCAGTTCGGTTCCGTATAGTATAAGGCAGCAGAAAAAAGGCTCTCATGCAAGAGAGGTGGCCGTCCACGTGGTGTTTGCGGCCTGTGGGATCCTGTCAGTATTGACCACCTTTGCTATACTGGGGATTTTGACGTACGAGACGGTGGAGTTCTTCCGCGAGGTCACGTTCCTGGAGTTCTTCGGCGATACGAGGTGGACGCCCCTCTTTGTAAGCAAGCACTTCGGTATCTGGCCGCTCTTTTGCGGTACGATGCTTGTCACCGTAATCGCCATGATTGTTGCGCTGCCCCTCGGGATATTGTGTGCGGTCTATCTCAGCGAGTACGCCCATCCCGGTGTCAGGAAGGTGGTAAAGCCCTTGCTTGAGATACTGGCGGGCATACCCACCGTGGTTTATGGCTATTTCGCCCTGTTGTTCGTTACCCCCCTCCTTCAGAAGGTAATCCCGGGCATGGCTGGCTTTAACGCCCTTAGTCCGGGCATTGTCATGGGCATCATGATACTCCCGATAGTCTCTTCCCTTAGCGAGGATGCAATGTACGCCGTGCCGCAGAGCCTCAGGGAGGGCGCTTACGCGCTGGGGTGCACGAAACTTCAGGTCTCGTTCAAGACCGTGGTGCCGGCCGCGTTCTCCGGTATAACCGCCTCGTTTATATTGGGCATATCGAGGGCCATCGGCGAGACCATGATTGTGGCCATCGCGGCGGGGCTGCAGCCCCGGCTCACAGTTAACCCCATCGAGTCTATCGAGACGATGACCGCCTACATCGTCCAGATAAGTCTGGGGGACACCCCCCGCGGGACGATAGAATACAAGACAATATTTGCCGTGGGTATGGTGCTTTTTGTGACCACGTTTATCCTTAACATAGTCAGTCTGTGGCTGCGCGAGAGGTACAGGGAGGAATACACCGGATGACGGCATTGACCGGGAAACCGCCACGTCGCCGTGTCCGTTCAAGCGCGGGGAGACCCAAACGCCGGTGGGGTAACGCCATATTCCAGGTGGTGGCCATCTCGGCAATGGTTATAACCGTCTCGGTACTGATACTCCTGCTGGTGGACATATTCACAGACGGGGTGCAACGCCTGAACTGGACCTTCCTCTCGCACTATCCGTCGCGGAAACCTGAGATGGCGGGCATTTTACCTGCCCTGGTGGGGAGTATATATCTTGTATTCCTGACCGGCGTCATCGCATTCCCGTTGGGTGTGGGGGCGGCCATATATCTGGAAGAGTATGCGGGCAACAATTGGTTCAACAAGATAATCGAGGTGAATATCGCCAACCTTGCCGGGGTACCGTCGATTATTTACGGCCTTCTCGGCCTGGAGATCTTTGTCCGGTTTATGCACATGGGCCAAAGTCTCCTTGCGGGTGCATGCACTTTGGCGCTTCTGATACTGCCCATGATAATCATCGCAAGCCGCGAGGCCATGCGCACCGTTCCCATATCTATCCGTGAGGCATCGTTTGCCGTTGGCGCCACGCGCTGGGAGACTATAAAGCACCATGTACTTCCTCTGGCGTTTCCAGGGATATTAACGGGCACCATCCTGGCCCTCTCAAGGGCCATTGGAGAGGCGGCGCCACTAATAGTAATCGGAGCCATAACCTACGTGGCATTCCTGCCGGACGGGCCCCTCTCTCCGTTCACGGCGCTTCCCATACA
>JAZGAY010000084.1:0-7907 GCA_036475985.1 Candidatus Brocadiales bacterium | reverse complement strand
GTCTATGTGACCGAACAGACTATTTAACATGCCCTCATCCACGATTGCCCCCTCCTGTGTCTTCGAGCAGACGTTCCACCGCCTCCCTCAGCCTGTCTACGGATTCGATGGACTCTTCCTTGCTCATCTTTGCCACCCTGGGGAAGTCGAGCGGTTTGCCGAATCTCACCAGTATGTTGCGTTCCGCCGGGTTGGGGATGAATGCCCCCTTGGGCAGGAACTTGCGGCTGCCGTCTATGCACATCGGCACGACCCTTCTACCCGCCTTGAGCACGATGAGGGAGATGCCCCTCTTAAACTCTCCGAGCCTGCCGTCCTGGCTTCTGGTGCCTTCGGGAAAGATGAGGAGAGACCTCCCCTCCCTTGCCTTCCTGACCGCCTTGGTCAACGTTGAATAAGACCTCCGGTCCTCTTCCCGCGGCAGTGCGATGTGTTCCGCCGTCCTCATGTAATATCCCAGCAGTGGTATCTTAAAGAGCTCCTCCTTGGAAATGAAACAAAAGTTCCGGGGGATAAAACAGAAGGCCGTGAATATATCAAAAAAACTCTGGTGGTTACAGACGAATATAACCGGCTCGCCCTCGGGAATGTTTTCTATCCCTTCCACCACCGCGTGTATGCCCAACCCCGTTGCGGTCAGCCGCGCGCCCCGCCTGCAGATGGTGTTGTAAATGTATTCCTTATGTTCACTCCCTATGGAGAGAATGGCGGCAAGGAGATAGCCAGTCAGCCAGATAGTGGCCACGATAACCCATGCGTACACCAGGTAGATTATTCTAAAAGGCGTGCTTTGTAATATAGCTGCAGACATTTTCGCTCAAAATGATTTCCACAGCAAATATAGCATTAGCGACACCACCTGTCAAACGAATCTAATCCATAATTATGTGGAGTGCAGGGAAAGGGTTACGCCACTTGAACGATATCGGCCGCTAGGGCCGTGGACGATTCATAACGCCGAGCTTGCACTTCTGGGAAAAAATGATAAGCTGTTGAGGCTATGGAAGAAAGGAGGAGGCGATGAAAAAGACCTTACTGGTGCTGGCGTTAGTCTCAGCGGCCCTGCTCTTTAGCGGGGCGAAAGAGAATGATAAGGACTACTACGTGGGCGTTACGCTCCTTACAAGGGACGTGTTCTATCAGCAGCTTGAAGAGGGGCTTGAAAAGGAGGCCGAGGCCAACGGCATAACGCTCAGGGTACAGTCCGCAGAGAAGGACCTTAACATGCAGACCGCGCAGATAGAAAACTTTATCACGCAGAGGGCCGATGCGCTGGTAATCTGCCCTGTGGATTCCGTGGGCATCGGTGCCGCCATTGAAAGGGCGAACCGGAGGGGCATCCCGGTCTTCACCGCCGATATACGCTCGGAAGAGGGCAAAGTGGTCTGCCACATAGCCTCCAATAATTACCAGGGCGGTCTGCTGGCGGGCGGCTATCTGGCCGAAGCGCTTGGGAACCAGGGCGAAGTGGCCATAATAGACCACCCGGAGGTGGCCTCGGTACAGGAGAGGGTCAGGGGTTTTAAGGACGCCATAGAAAAATATCCCAACATGGCGATAGTCGACGAGCCTTCGGCCCAGGGCGACAGGGACAGGGCCATGGTGGTGATGCAGAACATGCTGCTGTCGCACCCCGATATTAAGGGTGTATTTGCGGTAAACGACAACTGCGCACTCGGTGCGCTGGCTGCGCTTGAGGCCGCCGGACGGGACGACATTATCATCATAGGTTTTGACGCCACACCCGAGGCCCAGCAGGCGATCAAAAAAGGCGGCGCCCTGAAGGCGGACGTGATTCAACACCCGATTAAGATAGGCATCACCACCATACAGACCATAGTAAGACATCTGGGCGGACAGGAAGTACCGATCGAGATACCCATAGACACGGGTATAGTGGATAAGGAAAGCCTGGAAAAAAAGGCAGCAGACACTGCCCATGCCGCAAGCGAATAAACTCCTCCTACTTAAGGGTATAAACAAGTCTTATCCCGGCGTCCGGGCCCTTATCGACGTTGACTTTGAGGTGGCCCTGGGCGAGGTCCACGCCCTGGTCGGGGTAAACGGCGCGGGGAAGTCTACGCTCATAAAGATACTCTCCGGCGCTACCAGAATGGACGGGGGTCAAATAACCCTCGACGGCAAACCGCTCCACATCACCTCCCCCCACAGGGCCATCGACCTGGGCATAAGCGTCATCTACCAGGAGTTTAACCTCGTCCCCGAGCTGAGCGTGGCCGAAAACGTCTTCCTGGGCAGGGAGCCCCACTCTGCAATGGGTTTTGTTGATTACAAGAAGGTGTACCGGGAGGTAGACGCGCTTCTCAAAACCCTCGGCACCACCGTTAAGTCCAGGACAAAGGTCTCAAGCCTGGGTGTCGCGCAGCAGCAACTGGTTGAGATAGCGAGGGCGCTGGTCGTAAAGGCCAGGATAATCGCCATGGACGAGCCCACCGCCGCACTCAGCCTGCAGGAGACCGACCGCCTCTTTTCCATTGTCCGCCGCCTGAAACAGGAGGGCAAGGGCCTGATTTTCATATCCCACAGGATGGAGGAAATATTCCAGATAGCCGACAGGGTGACCGTGCTCAGAGACGGACGGCTTGTTGCCACGAAGAGGCTGGGAGAAATCGACCGGAACGAGCTTGTAGAGATGATACTGGGCAAGAAACTCAAGAAATATCATTCAGTCAGAGAGACCGTTCCCGGGGAAGAGGTACTCAGGGTTGAGGGTCTCAGCAGAAAGGGAGTTCTTGAGGATATAAATTTCTCGGTGCATGAAGGGGAAATCCTGGGGATTGCCGGCCTCGTGGGCGCCGGGAAGACCGAGCTTGCCAGGGCGGTCGTAGGGCTTGACCGTGCGGACGGCGGGAGGGTGCTACTCCGCGGTAAACCAAAACGTTTCCGCTCGCCTATAGAGGCCATAAAGGCGGGTGTGGTGCTCGTGCCGGAGGACAGGAAGAACCTGGGCCTTATACTGGGACTTTCCGTCAGGGACAACATAAGCCTGCCGAACCTGCTTAGATTCTCAAGGGGGGGCTTTATCAACGGGAAGCAGGAGCTCAAGGCCGTGGGCGACATGATTACAAACCTGACGGTAAAGACCACCAGCGAAAGGCAACTGGTAAAGAACCTGAGTGGCGGCAACCAGCAGAAGGTTGTGCTGGCGAAGTGGCTGCTCAGGGGCGAGAGGGTCTTCATCTTTGACGAACCCACGCGGGGGATAGACGTGGGGGCGAAGGTGGAGATATATCAACTGATTAACAACCTTGTCAGGGAAGGTGCCGCTATAATAGTAATCTCCTCTGAGTTCGAAGAGATACTCGAACTGAGCGACCGTATAATAGTGATGCACGCCGGCAGGGTGGAGGGTGAACTCTCCAGGGCGGAGGCTACTGCGGATAACATGCTGCTCCTTGCGATGGGCGGTAAGCACCGGGGGGAGGGCGCACCCGTTGCCGTCGGCACATCCTCCGCAGGACAATCAGGGGGGGCAGACCGCTAAAATGGCATGAAGGGAATAAAACTCTCCAAGGTAAAGGCCGTCGCACTCAACTACGCCATCCTTATCGCACTGGCGCTGATGTCCATATACTATGCGATAGACGCCCGGGGCTTCCCCACGCTTGAGAACCTGACGAACATCTTCAACCAGAACTCCGTCTACATCATACTGGCCGTAGGCCAGACGCTGGTCATCCTCACGGCAGGCATCGACCTCTCGGTCGGCGCCATGCTCGCCTTTAGCGCGGTCGTATGCGCTGACGTGGCCAAGCACATGGAGGGGTATTCGTACGGGATAATACCCGTGGTGACACTGGTGTCGATAGCGCTGGGGGCCACGCTCGGCGCCTTTAACGGGGCCATGGTGACGGTCTTCAAGATACCCCCCTTTATCGCAACGCTCGCCATGATGACCATGGCGCGGGGTATGGCCAACATCTACTGCGACGCAAGGCCCATCGGGCACCTGCCCGCAGAGTTTAAGCTGATAGGCACGGCCTCCATAGGAGGAATACCCGTGCCCGTGTTCATAATGGCAGCCATCGCCGCCGGGCTCTTTGTGGTAACACGCTACACCGTGTTCGGGCGGTACGTCTACGCCGTTGGCGGTAATGAGGAGGCCGCACGGCTCTCCGGCGTTAACGTCAACGCCACAAGGTTCTGGGTATACGTCATAAGCGGTATGTGTGCGGGCATCTGCGGGTTGATACTGGCCTCAAGACTCGGCTCGGGCGACCCCAAGCTGGGGTATATGTACGAGCTTGTCTCCATTGCGGCCGTGGTGCTGGGCGGCACCAGTTTATTTGGCGGTAGGGGGTCGGTGATAGGGACGATTTACGGCGCCCTGTTTATGGGCGTGCTTGAGAACGGTCTCTTGCTCAAGGGCATCTCCACGTTTTACCAGTGGGTTATCAAGGGCATCGTCATCCTCATCGCCGTCATCGTCGATGAGTTGAAGCGAAGATGACAGTTCTTAATTGTAGCGGTCGAGCTCGCTCGACTATTATTGGTAGACAACGACCTTCTCGCCCAACAGCGTGGCGAGTCTTCGATATGGTCGTTGAAGCAGAGTAAACTCTGCCACTACAATTATGGGGAATCAGTCTTCCTGGCCGACGACGGTGAGGTTCTTGAAGTAAAAAGGGGGGATGTGGTCGGTGCCGTGCCACTCGGCCTCAGAGCCGATGGCGGCGATATTGTTAAAGGCGTCAAAGACGTTGCCCGCAATCATACAGTCCTTTACCCGGCCCACCATCTCGCCGTTCTCAATAAGAAAGCCGAGGTCGATGTTTACGGAGAATTCGCCCGCCAGCACGTTCGACTGCCCGCCACCGAGCACCTGGTCGACTATGACGCCGTAGCGGACGTCCTTGACCATATCCTCGAGCGTCATGTCGCCGGTAGCCACGATTATATTAGCGCAGCCCGGGGCGGGTTGAGAGGCAAAGCTGCGGTTGCCGCTGCCCGTTGACTTTGCGGACATTATCCCCGCCGTCTGCAAATCATAGAGGAAATTCTTGAGCACGCCCTTCTCAAAGAGCGGGGTGCGCTGCGACGGCGTGCCCTCGCCGTCCATAGGGTAGCTGCCGACGGCGAAGTCCAGCGTGGAATCGTCGTAGATAGAGAGCCCTTCATCCAGGAGTTTTTCGCCCAGCTTATCCGCAAACGGCGAGACGCCTTTTTGCACCAGCTTGCCGCTGCAGCCCATCTCAAACGTGGCAAGGAGCAGGCCCATGGTCTTCGCGGTGAAGATGACGGGGTAGTTACCGGACTTGACACGCACGTCTTTTTCGGAGAGGCGCATCTTCTCGAGGGATTTTTTCACATGTTCCATGAGGCGGCTGGAGACCTTCCTTGAACTATCACCCTCGGATACCGATATAAGGGTCTTGCCCCGTATCAGCATGACGCCATATCCCGCACCGAACGACGTCGACTCCTTTGTGACGTCGAGCCCGTTCGTGTTAAGCAGCCTTCGCTTCCACACGGTATTTCCTATGTCCACGCCGCACAGGTAGTCGGGGCAGACGCTCAGTGATTTGTCTATCGCCTCTTTTCCCGCGGAGATTGAGTTTTCCGTGGGGTAGTCCACCACCGATTTGTCAAAGACCTTGATGTCGGCAAAGTTGCCCTGCGGGGGGAACTCGAATTTGACCTCTTGGCCGAACCTGGCCGAGCGGAGGGCCATCCCCACAAAACCCCGTGGGTCCCTCAGGTCCATTGTGCTTGAGAAACCGACACGGCCGTCCTTTATTACCCGCAGCCCTATGCCCCTTGTCGAGCTGCTGTGTATGTACTTCAGCTTATTGTTCTCGAAGCTGACGGAGCTTGATTCGCCCTCCTCGAAAATTACCTCGGCGGAGTCGGCCTTCTTTTTGGCGAGTTCCAGTATTTTCTCTTCTATTTTCATTACCTGCCGCCTATTACCACGTTTTGAATCCTTATGTGGGGTCCTCCGTCTGCGACCCTGAGCGGCGACTGTCCGCCCTTGCCGCAGCCGCCCAGCCCGCCGAAGAGTTCCATATCGTTGCCTATGGCGTCTATCGCCATAAGTGTCTGGAAGACGTTGCCTGTAAGCACCACGTCGCGCAGCCTTTCTCCCAGCCTGCCGTCCTTGATGCGGAAGGCCTCGGCGGCGCTGAAGGTGAACATCTCCGTGTTGGTCATACCGCCCACAGAGCCAATGCAGTAGATGCCATCGGGCGTGTCGGCAAGCATCTTCTCAAACGTCCAGTCTCTCGGCTCTATGTATGTATTGGTCATCCTGACGATGGGTTCGTTTGCGTAGTTAATGGCCCTGGCGTTGCCGGTGGGACTTTCGTTCATCTTGACGGCAGTTTCCCTTGAGTGGAGGCGGCTTGTAAGGATGCCGTCTTTTATAAGATATGTTTTCCGGGTGGGTGTGCCCTCGCTGTCGTACTTGTTGTAACCCGCCTCTCCCGCCAACGAGCCGTCATCTACTATGGACAGTTCGTCATGTCCGAAGCGTTTGCCGATTTCCATTATCTCTTTCAGCCTCTCGTTTTCGTAGATGAAATCTCCCTCGCTCAGGTGGCCGAACGCCTCATGCGCGAAGACTCCGCAGAGCCTTGGGTCTGCGATGACGGTGTAAATCCCCCCTTCCACCGGTTTGGCGGCCAGTTGCTCGACCGCCTTGCGTGCGACCTCTTCGCACTTCTCCTCGAAACCGAGGACGTTGTCGTATCCCCTGAGGTCACCGGCCGATTCCCAGGCGCGCTGGATGTTCATGCCCTCTTTGGCCATGGCGAGTACCATCGTCCCGCAGAAGATCGTCTCCTGGATGATGAGGCTGCCTTCTGAATTGCCGAAGTAGGTTGTGCCGTGGGAGTCCGCATAGCGGACGCTTGAGGTCTGAATGTCCTTGTGTGAGAGTATGATATCGTTATATTTTTTGCAGAGGGCGTGCTTTTCGTCGAGTGATATATCTTTGGGGTTTGTCTTTACCTGCGGCTTTACGTGGTCTTCCGTGCGGGACACGGGCGCAAGGGATGCGTCTCCGCCGCCGAGGAGTTCGGCCTGTTCCACCGCCGACCGGACGTAGCCGGTTAGATTCTCTACGTCGTTAAATGCCGCAAAACCCCAACCCCCGTTCACCAGGGCACGCACCGAGCCCCCGATGACCTTGCCCTCCGATATGGTCTCCAGCTCCCTGCCGACGTAGTTTATAACGGTGGAGTTTCCCTCCTGGAGCCGTATCTCCACATAATCGGCCTTTGCCGTCTTCAGTGCACGTTTTATCGCTTGTTCCATGAGTAAACCTTGAATGGCAGGGGTATCGTCTTGCGAACAGGTGACTCAGGAGGACGATGTGAGCTTCTCAAACTCTGCCTCGTCGAGTACCTTTACTCCCAGTTTTCTCGCGTTATCGAGTTTTGAACCTGGCGACTCGCCGGCCAGCACGAAATCTGTCTTCTTGCTTACGCTGGTGGAGACGCGCCCTCCTATCTCTTTTATCAAATCTTCAATCTGGTTGCGAGAGTATTTTCCGAGTGTGCCGGTTACGACGATGGTCATACCGGCAATTTTCGATTCTGCGGCACGCTTCTTCTTGCCAAGCCTTTTGGTGTTTACGCCCGCGTCCTTGAGTTTTTTTATTATGGATACTGTCCGGCTGTCAGAGAAAAATTTGACTATGCCTGCGGCCATGACAGGTCCCACCTCCTGAATTTCTTCCAGTACTTCTACTCCTGCACGGGCCAGTTCGTCTATGGAGCCAAAACGTTCCACCAGCACCTCTGAGGAGTGCGTGCCCACGTTTTGTATGCCAAGGGCGCAGACGAGCCTGTTCAGGTCTCTTGTCTTGCTCTTCTCTATGGCGTCTATCAAGTTCTGAGAAGATTTTTCGGCCATCCTCTCAAGGCTCGTGAGGCCGCTAAGTTTGA
>JAZGAY010000083.1:0-7799 GCA_036475985.1 Candidatus Brocadiales bacterium | reverse complement strand
CGGTATCACTTGTAAACAACCTCCTAAATTACAGGTAAAATATCTATATGAGCTACAGGGAGAGACAAGTTATCCACAGGTTATAAACCACTCCCTGACAGTCTTCTCTCTATTACCTCTAAGAGTTGGGAGAAATCTTCATCGGTTTTCCGTCTTGTTTTAATTTTCTCCTCGGCGTGAACCACGGTACTGTGATCACGACCGCCAATATATCCGCCTATCTCCTGCAAAGACAGGTGTGTTAATCTCCTGGCCAAGTACATTGCAACCTGTCTCGCAAGCGCAATAGACCGTGTGCGGCTTCTTGACTGGAGTTGCTGAAGCGAAAGGTCGAAGGCTACCGCGACCTCGGCCAACACCTTTTCAATATTCACGCGGTGTACATTCCGCCTTTTAAGCTTTTTAACCACTTGCTCTGCAATCACGGTTGGGGAAGAGGATGGCTCTACCGCCGCACAACGAGAGTAGCTGATGATAGCTCCTTCAAGCTCGCGGACGTTATCTGTTACCGCCCTGGCGATTATGCTGGCCGCCTCGGGAGGGATGTGCAGGTTCAGGAGAGAGGCCTTTTTCTGTATAATAGCGGCGCGCGTCTCAAAGTCGGGCGGCTCTATCCTGGCCAGAAGACCCCATTTAAAACGGGAGACCAGCCGCTCCTCGAGCTCGGGAATGTCCTCGGGCGAGCAATCGCTCGACAGGATAATCTGCTTCTGAGAATTGTATAATGCGTTAAAGGTATGGAAAAACTCTTCCCTCGAGCGTGGGGATTTCGATATGAAGTGAACGTCGTCTATTACCAGTACGTCCAGGTCGCGATACGTGTCGCGGAAGCTTTCCCAGCGTTCAGTCTTCACGGTGGAGATGTAGTGATTGACAAAGCTTTCGCAGGGGAGGTACAGGACCCTTAAACCGGGGTCCCTGGCAAGCAAAGAGAGGCAGACGGCGTGCAGGAGATGGGTCTTTCCAAGGCCGACGCCGCCCTGCAGGAAGAGAGGGTTATAGGTCTGGCCGGGGGATTCGGCCACAGCAACGGCAGCTGCATGGGCGAGGCGGTTTGAAGGCCCGACGATAAAATTTTCGAACAGGTAGCCCTTGTTCAAATAGCTGTGGGCTTCGGTTGCTGTAGAAGGCGGTAGGCCGCCTTCCACGGTGAACCTTATATCCGGCGAGCCCCCCGAGACGGACGAGAAGGCTTCTTTGAGCAGGCCTTCATAACTCTGAGAAAGCCATTCCTTGTGATATTCGCTGGGCACCTTCAACTCTATGCCGCTGCCGCCCTCGCGAGTGACCGGTTTGATGTGTGCGAACCAGGTCTGGTACTGTTGAGGGGTCAAGCGGCCCTTTAGTTCTTCAAGAACCCTTGGCCATAGTTCTCGTATTTCTTTAGTCATGACAGTCAGTATCTCAATCGACGTTTAAACAGGTACGGAACGAAGTCTGCAAACAACGGACCCAAACCTCTCAAGCGCAAGCTCCACGTCTCTCAAGGAATTATCTCTTGATAGCGATATTCTTATGGAATTGAGGGCATCCAGACGGGATAGGCCCGTCGCAAGAAGCACGGAAGAGGGATCCAGGGCCCCGGAGGCGCAGGCGTTGCCCGCACCGATATACACCCCCGCCGAGTCCAGGTTCATAAGAAGCGCCTCGGCCTCAAGGCCCTCAAACAACAGGCACAGACTGCCGGGAAGCCGGTTTTTGTCGTCCTTCGGGCCATTAGGCCTGATGGGACAGCCAATAGACGTTACACCCTCAAGGAGGCGGTCGCGCAGCGCCACGACCCGGGGCATATCATTCTCCAGGCGGCTGGACGCCAATTCAAGGGCCGCCGCCATGCCCACACAGTTGGCTACGTTGACGGTGCCGGGCCTCAGGGTGTCCTGTTCCGGGCCGCCGCGCAGCAAGGGTGTGATGCGAGTCCCCGAACGGGTGTAGAGCACACCAATGCCTTTGGGGCCATGGAACTTATGGGCCGAAACACTGAGCAGGTCCGCACCCAAATCCGGGGGATGGACGGGTATCTTCCCTACGGCCTGTGCGGCATCGGTATGAAACGTTATCCCACGAGCCCCTGCTATGTTCGCAATGTCCCGGACAGGTTGTATTGCCCCTGTTTCCCCCTCGGCAAGGAGTATTGATATAAGGATTGTGTCATCCTTTATGGCCCGGGCAACGTCGTCGGGGTCTACCAGACCCTCTGAGTTTACAGGCAGATAGGTGACCTCGAAGCCCTGTCCCTCAAGGGTCTCGCAGGCCCTTAGGACAGAGGGGTGTTCTACGGAAGAGGTTATTATGTGGTGGTTTCCATTTCTTTGGCGGCCCGGGGACTGCGCAGCACCGAACAGGGCAAGGCTGTTGGCCTCCGTTGCTCCACTTGTAAAGGTGATCTCCTCTTCCCCTACGCCGAGGCACCGTGCGATGCGTTCACGTGAGGCGTCGAGCGCCCTTCTAGCCTCTCTGCCCGGGGTGTGAATCTGGGCGGGGACGCCCCAGCACCGCTTCTCGAACTCGTACATCTCCTCCAGGACCGCGGGGTCGATCCGGGTGGTAGTTGCATTATCCAGATATATTCTGCTCGTGCCGGTCTTCATAAAGGTTCCGAGTTTGTACAGGCCTTGACCAGCGCTCCTTTTATCTGCGCAAGCCTTTCGCCGTCAAGTATCTTGGTCCGACGCTCCTTTTCCGTGACATAGAAGACATTGATGGCCTGATCCGATTTGGTTGTAATCTTGGCAAAGTGTATGTCCAGCCCGCAGTCTGCCAGGCACATGCTGATGGTGTAGAGCAGGCCCACCCTGTCGGGGCAGACCGTGTCTATGATGGTAAAGTCCGGGCTGGATTTATTGTCTATGTACACCCTGGCGACGGGTTTGCCGGCGGCGGGACGCCGCCCGGGCACGACACGTCTCTGACGGGCGCGCAACATTTCGATAAGAGACGCCTTGCCCTCAAAAACACCCAGGAGATCTTCGCTCACGTCACGACACATCTCATCGGTAAGACACTGCCCCTCAACGGCCGTGACGCGGAAGCGGTCAAGGATTATACCGTCTTTGCGGGTATAGGCCTGGGCGCTTATGATATTAAACCCTCTGGCGGCGAGGACACCCGCTATCTGGGAGAACCTGGCGGGCCGGTCCTCGGTAGACAGCCATACTTCTATGAAGTTGTCTGCCTGGGAGAAATTAAGCGCCACGGGGACCTTCTCTTTCCTCAGTTTCTGAATTAGTTCCAGGTGGACTATAGCCTCTTCCGGCCTTACTTCTATCGTGTACCGTGGCGGAACGACCTCGCAATGCTTTATGGCCTCTTTCTCCATACCCTTTGCGCCCGCCAGTTCCAGGAACTCTTCCCTGAACGCCTTGCGGCTTTTTGGTACACCCGTGGCCATATCCTCCCCAAGGATTATGGCCGTTTTCTGATACAACTCCCACAGGAGGGAGTCATGCCAGGCAAACCAGTATCCACTGGATTTGATATCGGCGTATGTGAGTATATACAGTAGCTTGAGGCGGGCGAGGTCTCCGACCTTCTCGGCAAAGGCCGTCAGGGCAGACTCTTCACCGTGGTCCCGGCGTTCAAAGAGATGGGCCATCTCCAGATGGTTCTCGACCAAAAACCCAAGCAGCCTTGCATCGTCTTCCCTGATGTACAATCTCCTGGCAATGGAGGGGATGGCGGCTGCACCCAGGAGCGGGTGTTGAGGGCCCCGGGGTTTACCTATGTCGTGTAGCAGGAGCGCCAGTTTCAGAATGGCATGCTTGCCCGTCTCCTCCAGGAGCCGCCTCTTTTGGGATTTCTCAAGATGGTCTTGCTGCCACAGTCTGTCTATTACGGCGATGGACCGCAGGGAGTGTTCGTCGACGGTATATCCATGAAAGCACTCGAATTGGACGAAGCCCACCAGGTCGTCAAACTCAGGGATATACCTGCTCAGCAGCCCGCAGTCCCTCATATGTGAGAGCATCTTTGCAACGTCGCCCGCGCCCTCCAGGATGCCCATAAATGTCTTTGCCACCTCCGGGTCGTTGCGGAACCCCTCGTCTACGAGCCCCAGGTGTTCGTACATGAGCTTTAGGGCCTGCTGGCTGGGCTCCAGGTGGTGTCTTTGGGCCGTCAGGAAGAACTCCATCATCTTTTTTGCGTTCCAGGGGTCGCTGAGGGCCTCTTCGCGGCCGAAGTAGAGGTTTTTCCCTATGGCGACCATATCGGACCCCATAGACCGCCGTGAAGCGCTCCTGTGGGCCGTGTGGGGCCGGCTGACGCCCTCAAGACGGCCCATGATAGTATTTAGGTGAAAACGTATCTTCCCGGCTGCTGTGAAGTAGTCTCTCATGAGTTCCGTGGCCGCCGGCTGGCCGTTACTCTCTTTGTATCCCAAACCCTCTGCCACCTCCTCTTGGAGTGCGCGTTCAAGTATGTCGTGTCTCTTATTTGAGAGGAGATGAAGTTGTGTGCGGATTCGCAGTATCCGGTCGCTGGCCTTTCGCAGAGAAAGGAGTTCTTCTTCCCCCAGTAGCGGAAGGGATTCGCCGAACTGCGAGGGGAGTAGTTGAGACAACCGCAGTGTCCAAGAAGCAAGGTGTGCGTCCCTCAGCCCGCCGGGGCTTTCTTTGACGTTAGGCTCCAAAAGGTACGGGGACATGCCCCGTGAACGGTGTCTGTTTTGGGCCTCTTCGAATCTTTCTATTATAAAGGAAAAGAGTCTGTTGGAGAAATGCTTGAGCAGCACCTCCTTTTCAAAATTCTTAAAGAGGGACTCATCGCCGGCGACATATCTGCCCTCCAGTAGTGCGCACGCGGTGACATAGTCCTTCTCCATCGCTTGCAGGCAGCCTTTGGGGTTCCTGCAGGCGTGGGAGACTCCCAGGCCGGAGTCCCACAGGAGTTGCAAGACGGTGCTCATGAGGTGTTCCACGTAGGGGGCCGGAGTCTCTCCCGGGTGAAAGAGCATAAGGTCTACGTCGGAAAAGGGGTGTAATTCCTCCCTGCCGTAGCCGCCGGTGGCTATCCAGACCACGGGCACCCGCTCCTCGCGGGTAGCCGCCTCTTGTGCATAGCGGTGCGCGGAGAGGACGACTGCGTCAATCAGCCGGGACCATCTCCTGGTTACGGCCCTCCCGGATGCGCCTTCACTGTGGAGTTTACAGGTGAGCGCCTTTTCCCGCTGGACGTAGTCCCGAAGACCTTTCAGTACCTCTGCCCTTTCGGGGTGTTCCCCGGGTGGGGCGAAAGAAGGCACTTCCGGGCTTAAGACAGTCGTTTCTTTAAGAGTCACTATAAATTTGCCGTGGCTTAAACGTCATAATATAAGGAAAATTCGTAGGGGTGGGGACGAAGCTTGATGGGTTCAAGCTCGTACTCCCTCTTGTAATGGATCCATGTCTCGATAACGTCCTGGGTGAAGACGTCCCCCTTTAACAGGAATTCGTGGTTTTCTTCCAGGGCGTCAAGTGCCTTTGCCAGCGATTCGGGCGTGGCGGGCACCTTTGCCAGTTCCTCCGGCGGGAGGTCGTATATGTCCTTGTCCAGTGGCTTGCCCGGGTCCAGCTTGTTCTGTATCCCGTCGATGGCGGCCATTGTGATGGCGGCAAAGGAGAGATAGGCGTTGCAGGAGGGGTCTGGTGTCCTGAACTCTATCCTGGTCGCCCTGGGGTTGTGGCTGTACATCGGTATCCTTATCGCCGCGCTCCTGTTTCTGGAGGAGTAGGCCAGGTTTATAGGCGCTTCGTGCCCCGGGGCCAGTCTCTTGTAAGAGTTTGTGGTCGGGTTTGTGAATGCCAGAAGGGTGCTTGCGTGGTGCAGGATTCCTCCGATGGCGTACATGGCCGTATCGCTAAGACCGGCATAGCCGTCCCCGGCAAAAAGCGGTTCTCCTCCCTTCCAGAAGGAGAGGTGCGTGTGCATACCCGAACCGTTGTCGCCCATTATGGGCTTGGGCATAAACGTTGCCGTCTTGCCGTGTTTCCTGGCGGTGTTTTTTACGATGTATTTGTACTGTTGCAGCATGTCGGCCGCCTTTACCAGCGTGCCGTACTTGAAGTTAATCTCGGCCTGACCGGCCGTTGCCACCTCATGGTGCTGGCGCTCAACCTCCAGGCCGCACTTTTCCATCAACAACATCATCTCCGAACGGATGTCCTGCAGGGTGTCCTCGGGCGGGACGGGCTGGTAGCCCTCCATCATCCCTATCTTGTAGCCAAGGTTCGGTTCCTCGTCCTCTCCGGCGGTCCATTGCCCTTCGGAAGATTCTATAAAATAAAACGAATGGTTCGGCTGATGGTTGAAACGGATGCTGTCGAATATGAAAAATTCCGGCTCGGGACCGAAGTAGGCCGTGTCCGCTATACCGGTGGACTTCAGATACGTCTCCGCCTTGCGCGCGACATAGCGCGGGTCCTTGGGATAGTTCTCCCTGGTGATAGGCTCGACGATGTCACAGGTGAATATCATGGTCTGGGCCGTAAGGAAAGGGTCTATCACCGCGGAGCCAGGGTCGGGTATGGCCAGAAGGTCGCTCATGTGCACGGGTTGCCAGGCGCGGAGGCTCGAGCCGTCGAAACCGAAGCCGTCCTCAAAGACCTTCTCCGTGAGTTCCTTTACCGGCACGGAGAAGTGGTGCCACTTTCCCAGGAGATCGATAAACCGAAGGTCCGCCACCTCGATGCCTTTTTTCTTGCAGAGTTCTATCGCCTCTTTTGCGGTCACTTTTTTCAAATAGCTTCCGGTCCCCTTTCACCCGTCCTTATGCGCACGGCGTCATCGAGCGGCAGGACGAAGACCTTCCCCTCGCCGGCTTCCCCTCCAGCCCTGCCGGCGCGCACGATTGTCTCTACGGCAGCCTCCAGAAAAGACTCGTTTACGGCTATCTCAAGCTTGACCTTCCTCACGGTATCTATGGTGTATTCCTTACCGCGAAAGGTCTCGGTGCGCGTCTCCTTACCGCCCAGACCCTCCACGTCGCTGACGGTTAATCTTACCACTCCGACCTCGCAGAGGGCGTCCTTTACGGCCTCAAGTCTGGCGGGCAGAATAATAGCCTCAATCATTTTCATAACTAGCTGGCTCGCAGATACTTAGGTGGGCTTGCCAAAATGAAAAAACGGAAAAGAATCCCAAGTTAATATTATACAATAATTAGCCCGAGATTCAACCTGCTAGTTCAAGAAAATCTAACAAAATCTATATGTGCGGAGGGGTCAAAGATTCTGGGAAATAGGGCGGGTGGGGCAGGCCTGGCAGCCCCGGTGTGACGCGAATTGCGGTGGTTGGGCCTGTCCGCACGCCACATCGGCACCTTCGTTTCACTATCGCAACCGGGACAGGCGTGCCACCGGCGTCGCCGGCAAGGTTTTTTGCGGAGTTGTGCAGAGTCGCGCGGGGAAGAGAGCCCACGGGGGGATTCGAACCCCCAACCCCGGCATTACGAATGCCGTGCTCTACCAACTGAGCTACGTGGGCGTCATGAAAAAAATATAATGTCCCAAGGCCGTCTCTTGGCCCGTAAAACACAAAAATGAAACAGCGGTTTCTCTTCACTTTATGGGGGAACTTATGACGCGAACAAGACTATTATGACCCCTCACATAACAAAACGCCATCCTTTTTATACACCGGATTAAACCCGGAGTCATTTTTTGTCTTCTGCATTTCTTCGTGGTAGATTTCCGCCTGACCCAGCCGCTTCACGCCCTTGTTTGGCAATACTAAGAGTTGTGTTCATGGTTTGTATACGCCCCCACGTTGCATTATCCTCAATCCGAGGACAACCAAAACGTCATCTTGAATCTTATAGAGGA
>JAZGAY010000082.1:0-3326 GCA_036475985.1 Candidatus Brocadiales bacterium | reverse complement strand
GGTGCACATAAAGAATAAGAGCATCCACAACTATCAGTGTGTCGTCCCGAGCACGTGGAACCTGGGGCCACGGGACCATAAGGGCCAGGTGGGACCCGTGGAAAAGGCCCTTATGGGCACACCGGTGGCAGACCCGGCCCAGCCCCTTGAGATACTGAGGACCGTGCACTCGTTCGACCCCTGTATGGCCTGCGGCGTCCATATCTACGATACCAACAGAAATGAGTTGAATTTTGTAAAGGTTGGCTAAAGTGGTCCAAAACCTGAAGACCGAGAAAAGGGTAGTGGTCTACGTCTGGGAGCCGGTGGTCAGGTGGTGTCACTGGTTAATTGTCGTGTGTGTGCTCGTGCTGGCGGCTACCGGATACCTTATAGGAAACCCCGTGCTGCTGACGAGGAGTGGGGCGCTGATTATGAGCAACGTTAAGTTCGTTCACTTCGTTGCTGCCCTGGTGTTCTCGACCGCCGTGTTCGTGCGCCTTCTGTGGTTATTTGTGGGGAATGAGTACGCGAGCTGGCGGGGACTCGTCCCGGTAAGCGCCGAGAGGCGGAAAAACGCCGTCGAGACGCTCAAGTGGTACCTCTTTCTCAGGCTTAAGAGTCCGGGCTCAATAGGACACAATGCGCTGGCCGGGATGGCGTACGGAGTGGTTCTTTTGTTATGTCTTGTGGAGATATATACCGGACATGTACTTTATGAGATGCATGATGGCAGCGTAAGTTGGATGGTGGCGACATTCGGCGCGCAGGGGATAAGACTCGTACATCACTTCCTGACGTGGGTCTTTCTGATGTTTCTCATTCATCACGTCTATTCCGTGTTTCTGTGCTCCATGAGCGAGAGGGACGGGCTGGTCGAGGCCATGTTCGACGGTTACAAGTTCATCGAGGAGGAAAGGCTTGAGACCCGCAAGTAGCGTGAAAAAGGTGTTGATACTGGGCGTGGGGAACATCCTCCTTGGAGATGAGGGCGTCGGCGTCCGTGTGGTGGAAAAGATAAGAAATGAACACACGCTCCCGGACGACGTTGAGGTGATGGACGGCGGCACGCTGGGGCTCACCCTTATACCCTACCTTGAGGGCCGTGAGGCCGTTTTTATAGTAGACGCCGTGGACCGTGGCGGCAGGCCGGGCGAGCTATACCGCATAGACGGCGACGATATTGACGAGGTCTACAACTCGCGAAAGCTGTCCGTACACCAGATAGGTCTTCGAGAAGTCTTGGGCCTTTCAAGGCTCCAGAACTTTTTGCCGGAAAGGGTCTGCCTGTTCGGCATCCAGCCACAGACGGTGGAGGTGGGGCTTGATCTTTCCGGGCCCGTGTCTTCAAGGGTCGACGAACTTATAGAGATACTCCTCGACGAGGTAAGGGCCTTAAAAAACCCGGCACACAAATAACAGATATGCATGACATCGAGAGCTGCAGGGCCATCCTCGACGCGGTGGACAGGGAAGCAAGGGAACGAGGCGGGAAGAGGGTGGTGAGGATAAAACTGTCCGTGGGCGCCCTTTCCGGCACCAACCCCGAACACCTCAGGGAAACGCTTCTCTTATGCTCCCGGGGCACCGTTGCAGAGGGGGCGGAGCTTGAGCTCATCAAGAAACGTGCCACGATAAGATGCAGGGATTGTGAGAGCGAGTTTGAGACAGAAGGGCCGGGGCTTCCCGGCTGTAAGAAATGCGGCTCCCCGAAAACATGGATAATTGACGGAGACGGTGTAATCCTTGAGAGTCTTGAGATCGAAACGGACTAGCCCCGCGAAAAAGAGGGTAAAGGTGTCAATATGCGGGGTGGTGCAGGGGGTGGGTTTCAGGCCCTACGTGTTCAGGCTTGCCGGCTCACTGGGTCTTGCGGGCTATGTGACGAACCTGCCATGGGGCGTGCTCATAGAGGCGGAGGGACAGGAGGAAAGACTAAACGAGTTTATACTCAGACTTCCCAAAGAAAAACCGCCACTTGCGCGCATCTCCAGCCTTGAGTTCTCACTCCTCGACCCAGCAGGTCTTGAGACATTCAGGATTGAAAAGAGCCTCGAAGGCGGGGAAATCGCACCCGTCGTTCCGCCCGACATAGCCACCTGCGATGAGTGCCGCATAGAGACCCTTGAGCCGAATGAGAGACGCCACCTCTACCCCTTTACCAACTGCACCAACTGCGGCCCCAGACTCTCTATCATAAACGCCCTTCCCTATGACAGGCCTAATACCACAATGGATGTATTTGCAATGTGCGAGGACTGCCGCAGGGAGTATGAGTCCCCTGCGGACAGGAGGTTTCACGCCCAGCCCATCGCCTGCCCCGCCTGCGGCCCGCATGTCGAGCTGTGGACAGGAGATGGAAAAACCCTGGCGGAGAGAGACAGCGCCATGGAGAGGGCCGCCGAACTGATAAAGCAAGGTAAAATTCTTGCCGTTAAAGGTATAGGCGGGTTTCTTTTGGTTGTGGACGCAACAAACGAAGAGGCCGTCGTTGAACTGAGAAGACGAAAAAAGAGAGAAGAAAAACCCCTTGCCCTGCTGCTGCCGTCGCTTGAGATGACAAAGAAATATTGCAAGGTCTCTCTTATGGAGGAGAGACTGCTGACCTCACCTGAATCTCCCATCGTGCTCTTGGAAAAACGTGACAACACGAATATAGCCGGGGCGGTGGCGCCTCAAAATCCGTACCTGGGTATCATGCTTCCTTACTCGCCCCTTCACATGATACTCTCCTCCGGGGTGCAAAGGCCGCTGGTCGCCACAAGCGGCAACCTGACCGACGAGCCTATATGCACGGAAAACAAAGAGGCCCTGCAAAGACTTCACGGCGTTGCCGACTTCCTGTTGGTTCACACGCGGCCTATAGCACGACACGTGGACGACTCCATAGTGAGGGTGGCACTGGGTAAAGAGACGATTATGAGACGGGCGAGGGGTTATGCGCCCCTGCCACTAAGATTTTCCGGCAAAAAGATTCCGAGGGTAATGGGCGTAGGCGCCCACCTGAAGAACACCGTCTCCCTGTCA
Organism: Candidatus Brocadiales bacterium; assembly: GCA_036475985.1. Classification (GTDB taxonomy): domain Bacteria; phylum Planctomycetota; class Brocadiia; order Brocadiales; family Bathyanammoxibiaceae; genus Bathyanammoxibius. The sequence continues at coordinate 320 of JAZGAY010000082.1, read as the reverse complement.
CTGGACGACAGTATATTCGTGAGCCAGCACATCGGAGACCTTGAGACCCTAGAGGCCCGCGACGCCTTTCTACAAACAATCTCAGATTTTACAAGACTGTTTGACTACAAGGCCGAGGCAGTGGCATGTGACATGCACCCCGATTATTTCTCCACCGTCTGGGCCCGGGAAAATGGCCTATCGACGGTTCCGGTACAGCATCATCATGCGCACGTAGCCTCGTGCATGATGGAGAACGAGCTCGACGGCCGGGTGCTGGGCGTTGCGTGGGACGGCACGGGCTATGGCACGGACGGCACGGTGTGGGGCGGCGACTTTCT
>JAZGAY010000081.1:0-9095 GCA_036475985.1 Candidatus Brocadiales bacterium | reverse complement strand
TTTCTCTTTCTTCGTAATAATCGATAAGGTCCGCCGTCTGTTCACGATACACCTTAAGCCTGTTCTTAACGGTTTCTGCGTTGTCGTCGGGTCTCTGCGTCAGCTCTCCGCGACATTTGTCACAGACGCCGGTCTTCTTCGGCGGCATATATAGTTCGTGGTAATTGGCTCCGCATGATGAGCACAACCACCTGCCTGCAAGGCGCTTCACTGCCGTCTCCTCCGATACGGCAAAATAAAATACCATCTCAAGTTCCAGTCCCAACCCCTTCAGGGTCTTGTCCAGGGCCTGTGCCTGCGCAAGGTTTCTGGGAAACCCGTCCAGAAGAAAGTTCGTGTCATTATTCCCCTTCGCCATGGAATCTGCGACAATGTCCACCACAAGCTCATCGGGGACAAGGAGACCCTTTTCCATATATTCTTTTGCCTTAACGCCCGTAGGAGTACCCGCCTGAACGGCCTCCCTGAGCAGATCACCGGTTGACACGTGTACCATATTCCTTTCTCTGCCTACCTTTTCCGCCTGGGTCCCTTTACCTGCACCCGGAGGACCCATAAATACTACGTTCATCCTCTCCTGCCCCTTATCCTTCCCGTACCTCCAAGTAGTCCGCTGTAATGCCTCATAAGCAAGTGGGCCTCGATCTTCTGCAGCATGTCCAACGCAACACCCACCACGATGAGAAGCCCCGTGCCTCCGTAAAAACCTGCAATAGCACGACTTACCTCAAAGCCCCTGGACATTACCATCGGCAGCAGCGCTATTATTGCCAGAAACGTGGCGCCCGCCAGTGTTATCCTGCTCATAACGTTTTCAAGGTACTCCGACGTCCGGCCACCGGGCCTGATACCGGGTATAAAACTCCCGTAGTCCTTCATATTGTCGGACATCTCTTTGGGGTTAAACTGTATAGCCGTCCAAAAGTAACAGAAAAAGGCTATCAGGAAGCAATACAGGCTTACGTAAATGATACCTCCCTGCAGGGCTTCGGTTAACCGTGAGGTCAACCAGTATCCAGTGCTGCTTGGGTCAAACCTTACCTGCAGGCCCTGCAGAATTGCCGTAGGAAATATAAGCAGAGACTGCGCAAAGATGATGGGCATTACCCCGGCCTGGTTGACCCTAAGCGGGAGGAAGTGCTTCTGCCCGCCATACACCTTTCGCCCGCGCGTATGTTTTGCCTGCTGGACGGGTATGCGCCTCTGCCCCTGCGTAATGTACACTACACCGGCTACTATCGCCACGAAGGACGCGATTAGCATAAGCAGCTTAAAAATGCCTATCTGGTGCTCGGCCGGAGCAACTGAGAACGTAAAATTCGATACAATCTGTGAAAAGGCCCACGGCAAACGGTCTACAATGCCTACCATTATTACTATGGAGATGCCGCTGCCTATCCCGTACTCGTCTATCTGCTCTCCTATCCACATCAAGAACATGGTCCCGGTCGTAAGCAGCAGTGCAGCCATGAGCTGAAAGCCCATGCCCTGCAGATACACGGGTACCACCGGCACATTGTTTATCTCTATGGTATAGAGCGTCCGGGTGAGAATAAAGGCCTGAAACAAACAGAGGCATACGGTAGTCATCCTCGTGTACTGGTTTATCTTCTTTCTTCCCGCCTCTCCTTCCTTGTGCAACCGCTCGAGGGAAGGAATAACGCCGACGAGCAGCTGAAAGATAATGGACGCGCTGATGTAGGGCATAACGCCCAGTCCAAAGATGGCCCCTGATGCAAGGGCACCACCTGCAAAGAGGTCTACCAGTCCAAGGAGCTGACCTACGCCCGTGCCTGTAAACTGTACAAAATATGTTTTCAGAACGTCCGTATCAATGCCGGGTATGGGGATAAAGACCCCCACCCTGCAAAGGGCAATAAGACCCAGGGTAACCAATAGCTTATGCCGTAGTTCCGGTATCTTGTATATATTTTGTAACTTCTCTATCACTCTATTACCTTTGCCTCACCGCCTGCGGCTGTTATCTTTTCGACAGCACTCTTGCTGAACTTGTGGGCATGGACCTTGACCGGTCTTTTCAGATCACCGTCGCCCAAGACCTTCACCCCGTCTCCGTACTCTTTCCCTATAAGCCTGGATTCCTGAAGGACCTTAAGGTCGACAACGTCTTTACCCTCCAGAGAATTGATTTGACCGATGTTTATGATACTAAAACTCTTCTTGAATATATTTGTGAAGCCCCTCTTTGGGATGCGACGCACCAGGGGCATCTGCCCACCTTCAAAAGAAAGTCCCGTCTCCGTCCCTGAACGCGCCCCGGCACCCTTCGCGCCCCTTCCGCAGGTCTTGCCGAGCCCGGAGCCCGGACCGCATCCCACGCGTTTTTTACGCCTTCTGGGTTTGCCGTATGCCTTAACGTCATTCAGGTTCATTCCAGCTCAACTCCCCTGAGTCGCGCCACATATCGCAGGTCTCTTAAAGACCTCAGACCCTCTACGGTGGCCTTCACAATATTCAGCGGGTTCCTAGAACCGTAACACTTCGTGAGTATATTTCTCACCCCTGCAAGCTCTACGACCGCACGCACGGCGGCGCCGGCCTTTATACCCGTGCCGGGGGCGGCGGGCTTTAGAAACACGCGTGTGGCACCGTATCGGCCCCATATCTCGTAAGGGATGGTGTCACCCCTCAAGGCAACACGTGTCAGGTTCTTTTTCGCATCCTTCATACCCTTTGCTATTGAACTCGGCACCTCTCTGGCCTTGCCAAAACCGACGCCCACGTTGCCCTTCCTGTCTCCAACAACCACAAGGGCGCTAAAACTCAGGTTTTTGCCGCCTTTGGTGACTGCGGTGCAGCGGTTTATGGTAACAACCACATCTTCAAGCACACCTACGGCTCTTTCCTTCCCCGGTACTGCCAAGTGTTCACCTCTTTAGAATTTCAGATCTGTCTTTCGGGCCGCTTCTGCCAGGGCCTTCACCCTTCCATGAAACTTATAACTGCCCTTGTCAAAGACCACGGCGCTCACGCCTATTTTCTTCGCCTCAGTCGCAATCTTCTGGCCTACAAGCTCGGCCGCCTTCTTGTCGCCTCCCTTGGGAAGCCTTTCTTTAATGTCCGCTGAAAGGGTTGAGGCCGACGCCAGGGTCCTGCCCTCAATGTCGTCAATCAACTGACAATACATATTCTTGAGACTCCTGTATATGGTAAGCCGTGGCCGCTCCTTGGTTCCGAACACCTTACGACGCACCCGCTGGTGTCTCTTGTGCCTCTTATCCCATTTTTTCTTCTGAGGGTCCATCCGGCCAAAGCCCTTTCTACTGTACGCTGGTAAAGGCCTTGCCGGCCTTTCGCCGCACTATTTCGTCTTTGTACTTTATGCCCTTACCCTTATATGGCTCTACGCGTCGCAGTCTCCGCACCGTGGCGGCAAACTCCCCCACCTGCTGTTTATCAACGCCTGATATAACGAATTTAGCGGGATTCGTCGGCTGTGTGACTTCTACCTTTATCCCTTCAGGAATCTTCACCTGTTTGGGCTTGCTATGGCCCAGTGCCAGCACCATATTCTCCCCCTGTACCTTTACGTTGTAGCCCAGCCCTACCACCTCCATCTCCTTCAAGAAGCCCTTCGTTACGCCCTCTACCGCGTTAGCCACCAACGTCCTCGAAAGGCCCTGAAACGCCCTCTGCCTTGAAGCCTTAGAAGGGACCTTTATCCATATGAGCCGGGCCTTCGTGTCATACTCCGCCGTCACTATAGGATGAAGGGTCTGGCTAAGCTGCCCCTTGGGGCCCTTTACGTTCACGGTATGACAGCCCGACACGCTGACGTTCACTTCCACCCCCTGGGGGACCGCTACAGGTAATTTACCAATACGAGACATAAGCGCCTATACTCCTACCAGACCGTACATAAGACCTCTCCACCCACCTTTGCCTTACGGCACTCCCTGTCGCTCATAATGCCGCTGGAGGTGGATACGATGACAATACCTACCCCGCTAAGGACCTTTCCCAGGTTGTCTACGCCCTTGTATAACCTTCGTCCTGGCTTACTCTCGCGCTTTATCTGATGTATGACCCTTTCCTTTTGATGACCATACTTCAGGTAGATTCTGATAGTGCCCTGCGGACCGGCCTCCACTTCCTTATAGCCCTCTATGAACCCCTCCTTCTTCAGTACCCTCGCAATCTCACACTTTACATTTGAGCGGGGCACGTCCACGCTTTCCTTTGCTCTCATGTTCGCGTTTCTAATGCGCGTCAACATATCCGCAACGGGGTCGGTCATCGTCATGGTGCTTCTCCTACCAGCTCGCCTTTCTGACCCCAGGTATATCTCCACTGGAAGCCAGGTTCCTGAAGCAAATCCTGCATATCTGGAACTTGCGGTAATACGCCCTCTGCCGGCCGCATAGTTTACAACGGTTGTACTTGCGGGTCTTGTACTTAGGTTCTTTTTTCGACTTCTCTAACAGGGCCTTTCTGGCCATATTATTCTATTCCTTAAACGGTGTGCCTAATGTTCGAAGTAGTTCCTTGGACCTCTCCTTGTTCTTACCGCTAACGACTATCGTTATATCCATACCCTGGTCAAACTCTACATCATCGGGGTTGATCTCCGGAAAGACCAGTTGCTCTTGTATGCCCAGGGTGTAGTTTCCGGCCTGGTCGAAGCTGTTGGTGGAAAGTCCCCTGAAATCCTTTATCCTGGGGAGGGTCACGTTAAGGAGCCTGTCCAGAAACTCGTACATCCTGACGCCTCTCAACGTAACCTTACATCCGATTGCATTCCCCTTCCTGAGCTTAAATCCCGCTATGGACTTTTTGGCCCGGGTAGTTATGGGCTTCTGTCCCGTTATCTGGCTCAGCTGTTTCAGGGCATCCTCGAGACACTTCTTGTTCTCCAGGGCCTTGCCGACCCTCATGTTTACGACTATCTTGGAGATTCTGGGCACGGTCATGACGTTCTTGTAATTGAACTTTTTCATCATCTCCGGGACAATCTTTTCTTTGTACAGTTCCTGTAACCTGGCCATATCCGTTACGCCTCAACTCCCGTGGTTATTGGCTGTCCGCACTTGGAGCAAACCCTTGTCTTTGACTTTCCTTCTTCCTGTCTGATTCGGGTTCTGACGCCCTTGTTAAACTTCGCACAATTCTTATTGGCACAGACAACCAGCACGTTGGACAGGGCTACAGCGGCCTCTTTCTGCATCCTGCCGCCCTGCGGGTTTTTCTGACTGGGACGAACGTGCTTCTGGATGTAATTAATACCTTCTACCAGTATCCTGTTGTTCTTGCGAAGGACCGTCAGGACTTTGCCCGTCTTTCCGACCTCGTCTCCCGCTGTAATCTCTACTATGTCACCCTTTACGACATGCATACTCCAATCCCTTCTCTAAACGACCTCGGGGGCCAGGGATAGTATCTTCATAAAATTCTTCTGCCTTAACTCCCTTGCAACCGCCCCAAAAATCCTGGTACCCCTGGGATTTCCATCGTTGTCAATAAGAACAACGGCGTTTCTGTCAAACCGCAGATAGGAACCATCCTCCCTGCCAATGTTGTTCTTCGTGCGTACTACCACGCCCTTCACCACTTCGCCCTTTTTAACCTCTCCGCCGGGAATGGCCTTCTTCACGGAGGCCACTATGATATCGCCCACTCCGGCATATCTCTTGGTAGAGCCGCCGAGTACCTTTATGCACATAACCCTCTTGGCGCCGGAGTTGTCAGCCACGTCCAACCTTGAATATTCAGTTATCATCCTACGCGGCCCCCACTAAGACTCGTACCAGTCTCCAGCGTTTCGTCTTGCTGAGGGGCCTTGTTTCCATAATTTCTACCTTATCGCCCACCTTCGCCTTGTTCCCTTCGTCATGGCTCTTGTAGACGGTAATACTCTTGATGTATTTACCGTAAATGGGGTGCTTCTTGCGCTTTTCCACTTTCACGGTGATGGTCTTGTCCATCTTGTCGCTGCTGACCACACCTATTATCTTCTTTCTGCGGCCCTTGTTTTTCATTACTGCCCGGTTTCTCCAGAATACAGTTTCTTGTTGATCCCCAGTTCCATCTCCCTTAGCAGTGTCTTGGCCCTTGCTATCTCTTTTCTGGTCTTGCCGTATTGTGCAGCGTTCTTAAGCTCCCCCGCCTGCCACTGGATTCTAAGGTTTAAGAGCTCCCTCTTGCTGCCTTCCAGCTCTTCCAACATCTCTTCGCGTGATTTAGTCCTGCTGTCTTCTAGTTTCATCACTAGATTCTCCTGGTTATCATCTTGACCTTTACCGGCAGCTTATGGGCCACACGGTTAAAGGCCTGTTTGGCCATGGCTTCGGGCACACCTCCAAGCTCGTACAACACGGTGCCGGGCTTTGCAACGACTACCCAGAATTCAGGTTCTCCCTTGCCCTTTCCCATGCGGGTCTCTATAGGCTTTGAACTAACCGACTTCTGCGGGAAGACCCTTATGATAAGCTTCCCTTCTCGTTGCAGAAAATGGCTCACAGCTACCCTGCCTGCCTCTAGCTGCTGTGCAGTGATAAAACCAGGCTCTGTACACTGGAGTCCATACTCTCCAAAGGCCACGGTATTACACCTGGTGGCGTTGCCCTTGATGCGTCCGCGTTGGGTTTTTCTAAACTTTACCCTTTTTGGCATCAACCGCATAGCTGTGCTTCTCTCCCGGGGCTAAAATCCCTTTAAATATCCAGACCTTCACACCTATAGTACCGTAGGTGGTGATAGCCTCATGAAATCCATAATCAATATCCGCCCTTAACGTGTGGAGCGGGATCTTCCCAGTGCTGACAGACTCCGTTCTGGCTATTTCCGCCCCTGCAAGCCTCCCGGATATCTGCACCTTAACACCCAACGCGCCTGCGTTTGTGGTCACTTCGATCGTCTTCCTAAGGGTTCTGCGGAACGCAGCCCTCCTCTCCAACTGTTCGCCCACGGACTCCGATACAAGCTGGGCGTCGAGCTCAGGCTTATTGACCTCCTTTATCTTTATCGTTATCTCACGCCCTGTCAGCTCGTTCAGTTCATCCGTCAGTCTATCTATACCGGCGCCCTTGCGCCCAATGATAAGCCCAGGGCGGGCCGTATAAAGGGTAACTCTTGCCTCCTCCCTGGTACGCTCTATATGCACAAGTGGTATGGCGGCAAAACGGTAGTTCTTCTTTATGTGTTTGCGGATATTTCGGTCCTCAACCAGAAGTGAACCGAATTCCTTCTTGTTGGCGTACCAGTTGGAACGCCATTCCTCGGTTATGCCCAGCCTTAGCCCTCTGGGATGGACCTTCTGGCCCATAATGTTATCCTCCCTATCGTTTATGTTCGTCAGAAAGAACTATGGTAATATGACTGGTCCGCTTCTTTAGCGGTGCCCACATGCCGCGGGGCCTGGCCCAATGCCACTTGCGTACGGGTCCGCCGTCCACCCTTATTTCGCTTACCCGAAGGGCATCTACGTCTCCCTCCATAGTCTCCTCGGCATTGGCCAGCGCAGACCTGAGAGTCTTGTCTATCACGACCGCCGCCCTTTTCGGGGTTGTACGAAGGATTTCCAGGGCATCGTTTACCGATTTACCCCTAACAAGCTCCGACACCAGCCTCGCCTTGCGAGGGGATATCTTTGCATATCTACAAATAGCCTTCACCTTCATTGCCATTGCTCTCATAAACCCTTTTATCTTTTTATTTCCTTCTTCCTTATCCCGCTATGACCCCTGAACATCCGGGTAGGGGAAAACTCACCCAACCGGTGCCCAACCATGTCCTCTGCAACAAAGAGCTTGTTGAATATCTTGCCGTTGTGGACGAGAAAGGTGTGGCCGACAAATTCAGGGATAATGGTACAGGCCCTGGCCCACGTCTTTATGGGTTCCTTCTCTCCAGCCCCCTTCTGTTTCATTACCTTTTTCAAAACTTTTTCATCGACATAGGGGCCTTTTTTTACCGAACGGCTCATCTATACTGTTACCTCACCTTTGTCTGTCGTCTGCGGACTATAAACTTATTGCTCGGTAACCTCTTTTTTCTGGTATTCCCGCCCTTGGACAGCACACCCGTAGGACCGCAGGGCGGTCGGCCGCCATGAGACCTTCCCTCACCACCACCCATGGGGTGTGCTACAGGGTTCATGGCAACCCCTCTCACGCGCGGTCTTATGCCCATGTGGCGTCTTCTGCCGGCCTTGCCAAACTTCACGTTCGCGTGGTCGGTGTTTCCGATCTGGCCTACGGTAGCCTTACAGTTTTCGTGTACCCTGCGTATCTCACCTGAAGGCAATACCAGCTGGGCATAGCCTGCGTCTCTGGCCAAGAGCCGAACCATGTTGCCCGCAGACCTCGACAACTGCCCACCGCGTCCTATCTCGAGTTCTACGTTATGGATCTCCATCCCCAACGGGATATTCTTCAGCGGCATGGCATTCCCCGCCTTGGGTTCGACCTTTTCGCCGGAGACGACCGTTTCTCCCACCTTCAGGCCCTCAGGGGCCAGTATGTACCTCTTCTCCCCGTCCTTGTAGTGGAGGAGTGCTATCAGGGCAGACCTGTTAGGGTCGTATTCAATGGTCGCTACCTTTGCGGGAACGTTGTCCTTGTCTCTTTTAAAGTCTATCTTCCGGTACTGTCTCTTTGCACCACCGCCCATGTGCCTGACCGTCATCTTGCCCCGATGGTTCCTGCCCCCTGTCTTGGAAAGAGGCGACAACAGGCTCTTCTCGGGTTCCGTGCAGGTTATCTCAGAAAAGTCCAGGACGCTGCCAAAGCGTCTGCCCGGTGATGTAGGTTTGTATTTTCTCATAAGAAATATGTCGTCTCTAAGATCCCAGGTCTATCGTGTTTCCCTCTTCAAGGGTCACCACGGCCTTCTTCCAGCCGTGGACTTTTGTGTACCCGAACTTTGTCTTCTTGGACTTACCTCGTTTGTTTATCGTCCTTATGTCTTTAACCTTTACGTTAAAGAGCTTCTCCACCGCCTGTTTTACCTGTATCTTGTTTGACCCCTTGTCCACTTCAAAGTGGTAGGTGTTGTTCCTGTCCCTGTCCGCAACGCTTTTTTCGGTCTGCAAAGGTCTCTTGATGATTCTATATATATCCACAATAATATCTCTTACC
>JAZGAY010000080.1:0-2654 GCA_036475985.1 Candidatus Brocadiales bacterium | reverse complement strand
ACTGCTTAACAGTGGTACCCCTTCCTTGTATAAACCGGATTTATTCCCGCCCTCCCACTTGTCATGGTGAAACCTTACCACATGGGCCACCTCTTCCAGCGGGGAATAAGACATCAGCAACCTGCATCCCACCTCAGCGTGTTCCGACCCTTCAGCAACGTCAAACTCTGCAAGGTTGGCCATCTGTCCAAACGTCGATACACCTGCGTCGTGGAGCAGACAAGCGTACAACAGCACGGTTTTATCGTGTTCGCCCAAACTAAGCTCCTCGGCAAGCTTTTGTGCAATTACCGCAACACGTGAATGGTGTTCCCCTATGCCTGAGACCGTAAACTCAAGCGCCCTCGAAAGCGCCAATATTACGGCGTTCTGATCGATGGAAAACTTCATCTTTTAGCCCCCCCCGTCTGTGGTATTAAATGAAATACGGCTGCAAATAAACGGTCAAGGTTTGTCCTCTTGTCTCTCCTTCACCGGTATATTTTCAAAGGCTTTTCTCATGGCCTTTGCCACCTCCTTTGATTTTATAAGCACCGACACCTCATTATTTGTCCTCATCCCGCCGAAGGTCCAGTTGTGGCTGCCGAGTATGGTGTACTCGTCGTCGATTACCAGGAGCTTGTCATGGGTGGTCATCTTATCCGTGTCATAGGAGACGTTTACTCCAGCGTCCTTGAGGAAATTGTAGGCGTATTTGTTGTTGGCGGCGGGGTTGTCTTCCAGTATCACGCGCACGTCTACCCCCCTGTTATTGGCGCCAATCAGGTCTCTGAGGAGCAGGCTCTCACCGCCGAAGGGGTGGTTCACGCTGAGTTGCGACATGTACATCACACAGAGGATGCTCTCCTTCGCGCCCAGCATGGCCTTGTGGGCGACGGGGAAATATTCCCTGTTAACAAGGGGCATGACCTCGTCCGCCTTCGCGGCAAGGGACGTAAAAATGGAGGCAGTAAACAGCAATAACAGGGCACAGAACAAGAGTGGCGGTGTTATCTTAATCAGTAAAATCCTAAGTGAAATCATAGGCCACCTCTCCACACGCCCCTCACATAACCGGGGAAAACCTCTTCTACTTCGACGGGTACGATGCTGCCGATAAGCCCTGACGGTCCCGGGAACAGGGCCTTAATATAACGTTCCGAATAACCCGAAAGCATTCCGTCGGAACGCTTCTCTTCCACCAGGATGTCGATCTTCTCTCCAAGAAACCTTGTCTTATAGTCGAGCGCCAGTTGGTCTGCCAGGTCTCTAAGGGCGGCCCTTCTGGACCTTATTGTCTCTGCGGGTACGGACCGGCCATTCATGCCGGCGGCGGGCGTGCCCTTCCTCGGACTGAACGGGAAGATGTGCATCCTGCTAAAACCCACCCTGCGACATACGTCGAGCGTGTTCTCAAACTGCCCGACTCCCTCACCGGGGAAACCCACCATAACGTCCGTCGAAAACGATACATTGGGCAGCCTCGACCTGACTCTCTCTATGACGTCGAGATACTGCCCGGCCGTGTAGCGCCTGTTCATCATCTTTAAGATATCGTCGTCGCCGCTCTGGAGCGACAGGTGAAGATGGGGGCACAGCTTGCTATCCCCGTCGGCCATGAGGTCTATGAGCTCATCGGTCACCTCTGACGCCTCCAGTGAGCTGAGTCTTATCCTGTAAATACCGTCAACCCCCTTCAATTGTCTCAAGACGTCTGTGATGGTAACGCCGTTCAGGTCGCGGCCGTAGGCCCCAAGATGTATCCCGGTAAGGACCACTTCTTTGTAGCCGTTCCCGGCCACCCTCTTCGCCTCTGCGGCAACATCCTCCGGGGGTTTACTCTTTATGGTCCTGCCCCTGACCATCGGTATGATGCAGTAGGAGCAGTGGGCGTCGCAGCCGTCTTCAATCTTGAGGAAGGCCCTGCCATGGCCCTCAAACCTGCTGATTCCGGGATTAGCCGACGAATCGTCGCCGGTCTCTTCGAGCAGGGAGCGGGTAAGGATTTCCCTGTCAACAACCTCGTCCACGCCTTCTATGCCCCTGAGAACTCCCGGGTCGGCCTTGGCGTAACAGCCCGTCACAATGACCTCGGCACCGGGGTCCAGGCGTACGGCCTTTCTAATCTCCTGTCTGGATTTTGCCTCACTGGTGGACGTGACGGCGCAGGTGTTGACCACATAGAGGTCGGCGGGGCTGCCCGAAGGCACCTCGCGGTAGCCCTTCCTGCCCAGGAATGCCTCGCGCAGCACCTGCGTGTCATACTGGTTGGCCTTGCAGCCGAGGGTTATAAAGGCACAGGTCTTAGACAATTTACAAAAAACCTCCAGCATTGCGGTGCGTCAAGTCGTAAGATCCGCCTCAGGCGGGACGCACCCTACATCATCTTTTCCCCTCCCTCGAGGGGAGGGAATATCTTGTACAGAGGCACCTTGCAAACTCTATCCTTCAAAATAATACAAACTACACGCCCAATGTATCAGAACGTTTGTATAAGCGTCAAGTTGATAACAAGATACCCCTCCCGGCTAGAACTTGTAGCGGTTGGCTATGGGCATCCTGCGGTCCCTGCCAAAGGCCCTGGGGGTTATCTTTATGCCGGGGGCGGACTGGCGGCGTTTGTATTCGTTCTTATCGACCATGGCCACCACCTTCTTCACCACCTCTTCGTCATA
>JAZGAY010000008.1:0-8493 GCA_036475985.1 Candidatus Brocadiales bacterium | reverse complement strand
GCGTAACGGGGGCGATGACTAAGTGCCGTCTCTCCTTCCTTCTGATGCACAAGGCTGTTATGTCGCACACAAAGGGGAAGACCATCCCGTGGAGTCTTGTCAATTCAGAAACGGTATAGACGACTACCATAAAACACAGTGAGACTATGGTGAGCACGGGTGCCAGCGAGGCCGCAAAGGGCACCGCTGCCGCAAAGATATGCAGCAGCTTACGCCTCGCCTCCCGGAGCCAGCCCTCCCACACATCCACTTCAATCCCGCGCCCCTCAAGGACAGAAACAACCTCCCCCAGGTCGTCCCCGTCCACCACGTAGGTCGCGGACCTCCTCACCCGGTAGCAGGCGTTTACCCCCACGCTCACCCCCGCCTTCTCCATAATGTCGAGGTTGTTCGGGTCATCCGCAACTACAATCACGTCCTCCCAGCCCAGACCTTTATCCGCAATAAGCCGCCCTACAACCGCGCCCTTGCCGCGCCCGCCGGCAAGAACCCCCCCTATCTCACCCGTAAGGACGTCTCCCGAGGCAGAAGGCTCCGGGCCAAAACCAAGGTCTATCCCAAGTCTCCCGGCCACGTCCCTCACAATAAAATCAGGTACGCCGCCGCTGACAATCGCCAGCTCATAGCCCGCGGCCTTAAGCTCCCTCATGGCCTCTTCCGCACCGCCGATGACGTGCATCTCGTCCAAATATACCTGCCTGAGCGTAGACAGCCGCAGACCCTTAAAGCTCCTGTATATGTCCCTCAGGACGACGTCTACCGGGAGCATACCCAACTCGTAAAGCAGGCATTTGTATACGTTGCGGAGATAACAGGCAATGCCTACACGACGGGACAGCCTGAGCAGGTATTGCCCCCTGAAGATGACGCCATCCAGGTCGAAGACGATAAGCTTTGGACGCGGCTTCATAACAGGAACCGTATTAAGGTGAGCGTGTCTACGGGTGACGCAGGGTACCGGAGTAACTGTCACACGATCTCAAAACAAATCATTCAACCCTGAACCCGGGGTATCTCTCCATTATTGGCTTACTGTCTGTGTTCACGTCGGTCTGTTCTTCAAGGGCCTTTCTCAGATACTTCGGCAGAGAGAAGATGCCCTGGTGAGTGAGTCCGTCGTAGAATCCGAGTTCACCCTCCACTCGCTGTGAGATCCTCCGGTCGATTTCCTCTTTCGCGAGCGCTACGGGGTCGGGCCCGTTGGTGCCCAGGCAGAAACCCCAGAGCATGGCGTACGAAGGGACGTATGCGGCGTATGGGAACACCCCCGGAAAAACCTCTCGGAGCGTTCGGGCGATGACCGTGTATGTATAGCTGGCCACGGGGGAGGTGTTGTCGGCCTGCACCGCCAAAATACCCTGGGCCGTCAGCCTGTCTTTGGCTATGGAATAAAATTCCCGCGTAAACAACTTGTATGACGGCCCGCCTTCCAGCGGGCAGGTGAGGTCTACTATTATTATGTCAAAGCTGTCCTTGGAGTTTTCTATAAATTTTCTGCCGTCCTCATAGCGTAGTTCGGCGCGCGCGTCATCGAAGGCCCCGTTGTGGTAGCTTGGCAGGAACTCACGCGCACAGTCAACGACCTTCCGGTCTATGTCTATCATCACCGCCTTCCGGACGGATTTATGACGCAAGACTTCTCTAAGCGCCGCCCCCTCGCCGCCGCCTATTATGGCTACTTTCTCAGGTTTGGGATGGAGCATAAGCGCCGGATGCACAAGGGATTCGTGGTATATGAACTCGTCGAGTTCGGCCGACTGGAACTCGTTATCCAAAATCAGGCATCGGCCAAAATTCTGGCTCTCCGCTATTACAATCTCCTGCACGTCGGAGTTGCCGTGGTAGAGGGTCCCTTTGATTGCGTGCTTGTGGACCTCAAAGGGATTAAAGTAGTCGTATAACCACTTGTTCGGCAATTCCTTTTTTGACAAGAACTCCGTCATGGTTACACAGTCTGGTGCTGGGCCGCCTCAATAACCGAAGCACTGCCCCTGGTTAACACCACAGTCTTGGAATCCTTCGGCTTGAAGGCCCTTTTTAGATATTCAACCGCTTTCTGCGGGTCTGCGGTACGTCCGCAGGTAAAGATGTCTGCGGCGACATAGCCTTCCTTCGGCCAGGTGTGCACAGAGATGTGCGACTCGGCCAGTACTGCCAGACACGTAACCCCCGATGGGCTGAACCGATGACACACAGCCTCGATTACCGTGACCTTGGCCTCCACGGCGGCCTGCCGGACAATCTTTTCTATCTCCCTTGTTTCGTCAATGACCTCACTGTCGCAATCCCACATCTCAAGGATAAGATGACGACCAAATACTTCCAATTATCAACCCCCTTTCTACCGGTGAAGGGACACAGACAAATCCAGCACATAACCTTACTAAAATTCGACCATAGATGCAAACTGCTTTCGCCGGGATTCTACGTCGTCGATGGTTATTTGCCTAAGACGCTCGATGCTGAAGCCCTCAACGTTAAAGGACGCTACTACGGTCCCGTACACGATGGCCTGCCTTATATTCTCAACGCTCACCTCGCCCGTCTTTGTCAGATAACCCATCGTCCCGCCGGCAAAGCTGTCTCCGGCGCCCGTGGGGTCTTTTACATGCTCGGTGGGAAAGCCGGGCACAAGCGAGATACCGTCCTCCGTCACCAGCAACGAGCCGTGCTCGCCCTTCTTTATTATTATATACTTGGGCCCAAGCTCCTTCAGCGCTCTGGCGGCCTTTATCAGGTTGTGTTCTTCGGTAAGCTGCCTCGCCTCCCCGTCGTTCAGGATAAACCCGTCAACCCGTTTAAACACCTCAAGCAGCTCGGGCTTTTTGTCGCTTATCCAGTGGTTCATGGTGTCGGCGGCGACAAAGACCGGGCCGTTCATCTGGTCGAGCACCTGTATCTGCAGCGACGGCAGGCCGTTTGCCAGAAATACGAAGCGGCTGTCCTTAAAACTTTCGGGAACCTGCGGCACATAATCGCCAAATACGTTCAGCTCTAGAGAAAGCGTCTCCGCTTCGTGCATAGTGTCTTTATACTGCCCCGACCACCGGAAGGTCTTGCCGTCCATCACCTCAAGGCCCGACATGTCTATGTTCTTCTCGGCCAAGGTCTTCCGGTAATGGTCCGGGAAATCGCTCCCCACCACGCTAACGAGCCGCACGGGGGCAAAGAAGCTCGCCGCCCACGAAAAATACACCGCCGAACCCCCCAAAACCTCCTCGGCCTTACCGTGAGGCGTCTCCACCGTATCGATACCCACCGAACCTACCACCAGTAACGGCACTGTTGTCCCTCCCTTTACTGTTAGTTACCTCAAACGCTGCCTGCCCTGCAAAACGTGTTCAGGCAGTGGGTGATTCTCTTTAAGATCTTTTCCCGGCCAAGCAACTCCAGGGTCTCAAAGAGCCCCGCGCTCACGGTCTTGCCGGTTACGGCCACCCTGAGCGGCTGTGCCAGCTTGCCGAAGCCGGTGCCGCACCGCTCCACAAGGTCCCGGAGACATTTCTCCAGTGAACCCTGGTCAAAATCCTTGAGCCTGGACAGCTCAGAATGGGCCTCTTGCAATAACTCCGGTACGGCGTCCTTCTTGAGGTGTTTATCCACCGCCTTGGGGTCGTAGTCAACCTCATCGGTAAACAGGAAGGACGTCTGTACGTAAAAGTCCGCCAGTGTCTTAAACCGTTCAATATGCAGCTCCACTACCTTCTTGAGCCAGCCCCCGGGCAGTTTGTCCGGGTCCACGCCGGCCTTCACCAGAAAGGGCCCAAGCCTCTGGAGCAGGTCGTCAACCGGAATTTTCTTTATGTACAGACCGTTCATCCAGTCGAGTTTCGTGTTATTGAACCGGGCGCTGGTCTTACCCACGCGTTCAAGGGTAAACAATTTGACCATCTCGTCCCTTGAGACCATCTCGCGGTCGTCGCCCGGCGCCCATCCGAGGAGCGCTATAAAATTCGTAAGGGCCTCGGGCAGGTAGCCGAGTTCTTTGTATTCTCTTACGGACGTTGCGCCGTGTCGCTTGCTGAGGCGCGCGCCGTCCTCGCCTAAAATCATCGGCAGGTGGGCGAATCGCGGCAGCTCCACGCCAAGGGCCCTGCAGACGGCTATCTGTTTCGGCGTGTTGGTTATATGGTCGTCGCCGCGGACGACGTGCGTAATGCCCATCTCCACGTCGTCGACGGTGCAGGCAAAATTATATGTAGGGAAACCGTCGGCCTTCTGGATTACAAAGTCCTCTATCAACGAGCAGTCAAACTTTATGCTGCCGCGGACTACGTCGTCGAACATGATCTCGTCATTGGGCATCCTGAAGCGTATGGCGCGGCCCTTTTCCTCGTCGCTCCAGTACGCCTTGTCCTCCTTGACGAGTCTTTCGGCGTGCTCACTGTAAATTTTAAGCCGCTTGCTCTGGAAGATGAGCGGCTCGTTGTCCCAGTCCAGCCCCAGCCATCTGAGACCTTCTTTTATGTCTTCAACAAACCTGTCCTCCGAGCGCGTCTGGTCGGTGTCCTCAATGCGGATGCTGAACGTACCGCCCTCGTGCCTGGCAAAGAGCCAGTTATAGAGCGCCGTCCTCGCACCGCCGATGTGCAGGAACCCGGTAGGGCTGGGCGAAAACCTTACGTGTACTCTTTTTTCTGCCATTGGAAATTCTCTGTCGGGTATTCGTTATAGGCCATGAAGGAGTTACGGGATATTTAACAGGGGCGTTCCTAAACCTAATCGCCTTTGGCCGTTATGCTACAGAAACGGTATTTGCGTGTCAAGGACTTTGATGGGTTGTTGGCGGATTCTGGTCGGCGATACCGGAGGGCATCCTGTTAGATAATTAAACCAACCTCTCCGGAAGGCCGTACATGACGTTCATGTTCTGGACGGCGGTGCCGGAGGCGCCCTTTAATAGATTGTCTATGGCGGAAAATATCACCACCCTGTTATCCACCACGCGGGCCGTGAGGTCGCAGAAATTCGTACCCACCACGTCCTTGGTGCAGGGAGGGTCGTCGGGGTCTTTTATGCGGATAAAGGGCTCGTCCTTGTAGGCGTTCTTGAGCCTGTCCGTAACCGCCTCTGTGGTGGTCGAAGACTTCAGCCGCGCGTATATGGTCGACAGCAGCCCCCGGTCCATGGGCACCAGGTGCGGGGTGAAGATTATCTTTACCTTCGTGCCTGTCGCGCGCCCTATAATCTCCTCCATCTCCGGCAGGTGGCGGTGGCCGGCGACGCCGTAGGCCATGAGGTTCTCATTGCGCTCGCAGTACATGGACTGCTCGGAGACGTCCCTGCCTCGCCCCGAAACGCCTGACTTTGAGTCGGCGATTATGTCCAGGGGGTCTATCATCTCCCTCGCAATAAACGGCATCAGGGCAAGTATGACGGAGACAGGGTAGCAGCCGGGGTTGCTCACCAGTTTCGCCTTCCGTATCTCCTTCCTGAAGAGTTCGGGCAGCCCGTACACGGCCTTCTTGAGCCCGTCGGGGTCGCTGTGGGGCGACTTGTACCACTGTTTGTATTTCTCCGCGTCCTTCAGACGGTAGTCGGCGCTAAAATCTATCACCCTGTGTCCCGCCTTTAGATATTTCGGCACGTACTGCATGGCCACCGTGGGCGGGAGCGTGACAAACACCAGCTCCACCCCCTTCGGTATGTCCTCAGGCCCAAGACCCGTGGTGGGCAGGTCTATCTGCCGCGTGAGTGAGGGAAAAATCTCCGCGATGGACGGTTTCCCCTCCCGCCTCGTGCCGAGATAGACTATCTCCGTCTCCGGGTGGCGGAGCAACAGCTTTATGAGCTCAAGACTGGTATACGCAGTGGCGCCGGCTATCCCTACCTTCAATTTTTCTGCCTTCCTCAATTTAACAATTTTGCGATTTAACGATTTAACAATTTAGCGACCTAGCAACTTAGCAACCCGGCAAAGAACTCTCAGGCCAATTTTAGCCTTCCCTTCATAAAAGTCAATTTAAATGGACTACGCCCCTTTACTCTCTTGCCACCTATATTTGTCTCGAGCACAACCGCTCCCTCCGGGTTTTGTCGGTTTGACACCTCACACCAAATGGTGATAGAATATATAATTCTGTAAATGGGGGGAGCAACGTGCGCATCGCGGACTACATATTCAAGCGGCTGAAGGAAGAGGGGGTGGAGTACACCTTCGGCATCCCCGGCGATTTCATCCTGCCACTGTATGCGGCGCAGGAGAGGTGCGGCATGAAGACGGTGGTGATGACGCACGAGCCCTCGGCGGGCTATGCGGCCGACGTCTACGCCAGGCTCAAGGGCCTGGGCGTGGCAATAGTCACACAGGGCGTCGGCGCGCTTAATATGGTTAACCCCATCGCCCTCGCGTACGCGGAAAAATCTCCCGTTATCGTGCTGACCGGTGCGCCGGAGATAACCGGGCGAGAACCGGACACACTCTTCCACCACCGGGTGAAGAACTACGAGACGCAGCACAGGATATACCGGGAGGTAACGGCCTCAACGGCCGTACTGAACGATGCACTGACTGCCATCGCAGAGATTGACCGGGTGATAGAGACCACCAAAAAGCAATCCCGGCCCGGCTATATCGAGATACCAAGGGACATGGTAAATGTCGATGCCCCACCGAGATGCGTCATTTCCCGGGAGACCAGAGACAACCGGGGAACGGCACTTAAAGAGGCGCTGGGCGAGATCGTAAACAGGCTCAACGCCAGCCGCCGCCCGGTCATATACGCGGGCGTGGAGATAGAGCGCTTCGGCCTGATGAAGGACCTGGCAAGGCTCGCGGAAAGACACAATCTGCCCGTGGCCACAACCCTGATGGGCAAGTCCGTCCTGCCCGAGGACCATCCTAATTTTATAGGCAACTACATCGGCAAGCTCAGCCCTAAACACACAAGGGACTATATAAAACAATCCGACTGCATACTCTCGCTCGGTTCACTACCCGTAGATTTCGGCGTGGCGGGCGCGTTCGCCGCTTATACCCCGAAGATAATCCAGGTGACCTCGGAGGAGGTGTGCGTAAGCCATCACTGCTATAAAGACGTAAACCTTACAGACGTAATGAAGGGTCTTCTAAAGACAAAGACACTGAAAAAGCGCTCGTTCAAACCCCCAAAGAAAGCGACCCCTAAGAAAAAGAAGGCCACCGGAGAAAAAACGCTCACCATGACCTCCATCATCGATGAGCTAAACGGCTTTTTAACAAACAGGCACGTGGTAATCTCCGACGTCGGCGACCCGCTGTTCGCCTCCGCCGAATTAAAGACCGATATGTTTATCGCACCGGCATTTTACGCAAGCATGGGCTTCGCCACGCCGGGCGCGATAGGCGCTCAACTGGCGCTGCCCAGGCGAAGACCCGTTGTGCTGGTAGGCGACGGCTGCTTCCAGATGACGGGCACCGAGCTCTCAACCGCAAAAAAAATGGGCCTTAACCCCATCGTTATCGTCTTTGACAACGGCACATTTTCCACACTCAAGGCGTTGGACAAGGACAGGGAATATCTCCGCGTTTACCGCTGGGACTATGTGGGACTGGCCAGGAGCCTTGGGGGAGATGGCACGCAAGTGTCTACCACCACAGGGTTTAGGGTGGCGCTCCGTGCGGCAAGTAAAAGCAAAGATTTCTATCTGATAGACGCCGTAATCGCCGGAGACGACATCTCTCCCACACTGGGCCGGCTGGCAAAGGAGTTCCGCCCGCACATCCAGGCACTGATGAAGTAAGAAATTCCCGGCGCCTGAAAAATAGCAAACAGCAAATATATTTCATGTAGCTGCGCAGTATGCACGCGATAAAATAATATCTGGAAGAAGGCGTCAAGTTCGGCGCCGGGCTGGGGGTCAAAGATTCCCTATGCGGCATCTGCATCTTCCCTGCCCACGGGGCAGGCCTGGATGAAGATCCCGCATAACTACTTCAACACGTTTTTAGCCAAAAGACCTTTCTAATATTTTCCGCGCCTTTTCCTTTTTGATGAAAAAACTCTCCCATTATACAATATATTGATTAATATAAATAAAACACGTGTATGTTGTATGGTGGGAGAGTTCGGGGCTGCATCCGTCCGTGTGCCTCGATCTGTGTTCCTGAAGGTGTACGGCCGGTCATAGACAGGGGCAGGTTGTTTCTGCCGTTATTTATTCCCTGTTATTCCCTGCACAGCCGGGCCATCAGGTCGTCAAAGTGGGTATTTCCGTTGAAGTGGATTATAACCTTGCCTTTATTTCCGCTATGGCGTATCTGTACCTTCGTCCCCAGAGACGCCCTCAGCCTGTCCTCAAGCTCCCGGATATTGTGCCGGGCGGCATCTCTGTCAATAATTTTCCGTCTCCGCCGGGTCCTTTGTTTTATACCCGCGGCCAGTGCCTCTGTCTGTCTTACGGTCAGGCCCTCGTCAATGACCCTCTGGCACAATTTCCTCTGTGCGGTCTCGCCCTTGGCGGCCAGCAGCGCCCGGGCATGCCCCTGAGAGATTGTTCCACGTGAAACATGCT
>JAZGAY010000079.1:0-11285 GCA_036475985.1 Candidatus Brocadiales bacterium | reverse complement strand
TTTCAGAGTCACCAGGGTCTCCAGCACGGGCTTTAGCTCGCCGCTGCAGGACTCTTTGTAAAACTCTTCGGTGAACCCCTTGAGGTCTATCTTGACCGCGTCAAGATTCTCGCAGAGTTCTATAAGGGGTTCCTCCATTATATACCCATTAGAGACCACGACGCTGGTGATACCTTCCTGTTTCGCGGCCTTCGCCGTGTCGTACATGTATTCATAGAAAACAACCGGCTCCGTGTACGTGTATGCAATGGTGGGGGCGTGTTTCTTCTTTGCGTATTCCACGACGTCTTCCGGGGTGAGCTTTATGCTGTCCACCTGTTCCGGCCTGAACTGCGAGATCTGCCAGTTCTGACAGAACCTGCACTCCACGTTACAGCCTGCGGTGGCAATCGAGAGTGCGGGCGTCCCGGGGAGATAGTGGAAAAATGGTTTCTTCTCGATGGGGTCCAGGTGAAGCGCGCAGACACGCGAGTGGACCAGCGTATTGTACGTGCCGCCATGGTTTTCTCTTACGCCGCAGTAGCCCCTCTCCAGGTCGGCAACCTTACAGTCCCTGGGGCATAGCTTGCACTCTACCCGGTCGTCTTCCAGCTTCTCATAGTACATCGCCTCATGGACAGGGAACTCTTCACCGCCCCGGCCCGAAATAATGGCCCCCGCGGCAGACTCAGAGGCTGCCAGGACGTCGGAACACCCCAGACACGCGGTGCCCGCGGCGGCTATCCCGGCCTTGAGAAATCCCCTCCTGGAGACGATTCTACTACTATTTCTTCTTGTCATCTCTTTTCGCAACCTCGGAACTGCACCAAATGTCCTACTATCCTATTATTATCACTCTCCGTCCAGAAGGCAATAATTATTTCTTTAACTCCATCCCCTGATGGTGTAGAATGCCCTGTGAAATGAGCACACTGTACAAGCAAATACAGGAGTCTGCCAAATTTATCCGGGCTAAGCTCCCCAAGAGCCCCAAGATAGGGGTTGTCTCAGGCACCGGGTGGCAGAAATTTGCAGAGGAATCTGCAGATGAAGACACCACGGTTACCGCCATAAAATATGCCGACATACCGAACCTCCTGCCCCAGCGCCGCGATAAAGAGAAGGGGGCGTTTATAGCCGTAGAGATTGGAGAGCAACCCGTCGTATGCCTTAACGAGAGGTTTCACCTCTACGAAGGTTTTTCCGCCCATGAGGTGGCCTATCCGGTGAGGGTGTTATGTCAACTGGGGATACAAGTACTCTTTGTGACCAACGCCGCAGGTGGCATAAACCGCGCGCTCGGGGACGGAGACTTGATGGTGATTACCGACCACATAAACATGACTATGCATAACCCGCTAACAGGCATAAGCGACCACAGGCTTGGCGAGCAATGCCCGGACATGACAAATGCCTACGATCCCACGCTTGTAGAGATGGCGACGGATGCAGCAAGCTGTCTTGGAGTAAAGCTGAGGAAGGGCGTGTATCTGGGTGTGTCCGGCCCCAATTTTGAGACACCCGCGGAGATTGACATGTTCAGGACATTGGGAGCGGATGCAGTCGGCATGTCAACGGTTACGGAGGTCATTGCGGCCAGACAGATGGGTGTCAGGGTATGTGGACTTTCCTGCATAACCAACAAGGCTGCGGGGCTCGGGCCACAGGAATTAACCGAGGAAGGGGTCCATGCCACTATGAAGCGACTGCGCACAACGGCTTTTGGGATGCTGAGAGAAATGATTGTCTCATGTAAAAACATCCCTGACGAAAAGTCGGCACAGAAAAAATGAACGAACTGGTGGAACATGCGCGTGAGGCACGGACACATTCCTACAGCCCTTACAGTAATTTCGCCGTGGGTGCCGCCCTTCGTAACAAGTCCGGCAGGGTATACCCGGGATGCAACGTAGAGAACTGCTCTTACGGCCTCACCGTATGCGCCGAAAGGACTGCTATCGTTAATGCCATCTCGGACGGCGCCAGGGATTTTGAGGCGCTGGCCATCTACACCGAGGCGAAACATCTAACTCCCCCCTGCGGTGCATGCAGGCAGGTGCTGGCGGAGTTTGCCAAGGACCTCATAATCATCCTGGCAAACCCGAAGGAGGAGAGACAGCTAAAACTCTCCGAACTCTTACCGATGCCGTTTAATAGAGAAAGCTTCTGAGTCCAAAAAACTGCCCCTTATGACCAAGAAATCCATCGGTCAAGGGGCATCCTGCAGCAATTCGTTCCCAGAACAATTATTTACTATTACCTGGTTATACCCTTAAGCTTGCAAATATCTTCCTCCACGCTGCTCCAATCCCAGGAGCTTATGTGTTTAAGCAGATTATAATCGGTCAGGTCGTAGTGCAGTGGCGTAATAGATATGTAGCCGTCGTGGATAGACCGTATGTCCGTGCCTTCTTCCTCCACGGCCACCTCCATACCGCCCACCAACCAGTAGTAGGTCCTGCCCCCCGGGTCTTTCCGCTCATCTACGCCCTCCTCAAAACCCTCTGTGCACTGACGCGTAAACCTGATACCCTTGATATCTTCCCGCCCCACGGAGGGAATATTGATGTTCATCAGCGTACACTTCGGGAGTTTGTTCTTCATTATCTCTTTTATGATATCCCTGGAAATAGTCGCCGCGTACTCCAGGTCAGTGTAGCCCGAGACGTCAATCGACACGGCCACTGAGGGGATGCCCAATATGGATCCTTCAATAGCGGCGGCAACCGTACCCGAGTAGAGGACGTGTATGCCCACGTTTGCTCCCATGTTTATCCCGGAGACTATCAGCTCGGGTGGTTCCTTCGTGATACCCATGATCCCCAGCTTGACGCAGTCGGCGGGCGAGCCGCTGACTGCGTAGCCGAAGAATTCGTTCTTTACAAAGACCTTACGGTAGCGTAATGGATGGGCCCAGGTTATCGAGTGGCTCGTCCCGCTCTGCTCCGCCTCTGGAGCCACCGTCACCACTTCCCCTATCTCGCCCAGGGCCTTGTTCATGGCCGCCAGACCTGTAGCATAAATACCATCGTCATTTGTCAGCAGTATTCGCATTAATGACTATATCCCTGTCATTGCTGTTATTCAGGTTTCCGGGCCCGCTCATATCCAGGCTTCAATTTCCCTTCTTCCTTCTTCCTTTCCCTCGTCTTAAAGAACTTAATGTCCTCCCCGGTGTAAACCGGATAAAAGACGTTTACAAGGGCAACTGTCTCCTCGCTCGTGTTCGAAACCTCATGCCACGTCTTCCTGGGTACGAGGATAATGTCCCCCTCTTTCACAAAGTAATGCGTCCCGTTCAGTATTGCTATAGCGCTACCCCTCTTAACGTGCATTACAACGTCGTGATCCTTGTGAAGATGTGGGGGCACCGAAACCCCGCTTCCCACCAGCATAAGCTGCACACTGGCGTATTTCGTCTCCCCCAGGCCGACGAGCATTATTTTCTCTCCTTGTTTCAGTTGATTCTTGGCAAGGAGTTTCGTGGTGTCAAGCACATCCGGTTCGTAGATATCGGGAAACCTGGTCGGCTCTCTCAGTTCAGCTATGATGTCAAGGTCCCCGACATAATGCGCACACCCACACACCAGAAATAAGCAGAGAAGGTAGACAATATGCCTCACGGTTGGTCTTGTGTCCTTGAAGTGAAATCCGTGTTTTGTGAATTTTAGCAGGAACACAACGCATGGTCAATAGAAATCAAACATTGCGCATGAGTCGCCGGCACAGTGTAGGTGTTGACAGTACGTAAAGACAGACTTATAATGTTTTTTTAGCACACCCGTAACATGGATTGAGGCGGTCCGTTGAAGTGTGAAAAGACTCGAAGGGAATTTCTGAAAGACACTTTAGGCGTAGGGCTTGCCTGCTCTCTAAACCATCTCCTCCCCGGCAGTATCTATCTCCCTAACGTCGAGGCCGCGGAAGCCCCTTCGGTATCGGAACCAAGGATAATTCTGAGCCGCTCCGACAGTTTTCTGGACGGTCAGGGTATAGCAAACGGGGGACTATTACGGAAGGCCGTGGATGACGGTGTGATGAGGGTTACCGGTGCGGCTACCGCACCCGAGGCCTGGTCGACGCTCTTCAAGCCAAAGGAAATGATAGGCATAAAGCTCAACTGCCTGGGTAAGAAGCCCTTCTCGCCACATGTAGAACTGGTAGAGGCCATCGTCGATGGCCTGAAATCGGCGGGCATAAAGGATGACCGTATTATCGTCTTTGACAGGACTAATAGAGAACTGGAGGAGGCGGGATTCAGAATACGAAAGAGCGGAGGCCTTAAGTGTTTTGGCACTGACGCACTTACCGGCGGCGGTTACGACGCCCAGCCTCAGATGGCCGGGAGCGTCGGTAGCTGCTTCAGTAAGATTATATCCAGGATCTGCGACGGCATAATAAACGTGCCCATTCTCAAGGACCACGACCTCTCAGGCGTATCAGCAGCAATGAAGAATTTTTATGGCGTAATCCACAACCCAAATAAATATCACGACAACAACTGCAACCCATACATTGCCGAACTGAACACCCATCCCTATATAAGAGATAAATCGAGGCTCATCATTTGCGACGCCCTAATTGCCCAGTGCAACGGTGGTCCGGCGTTTAAACGCCGCTGGTCATGGCCTTACAAAGGTATACTCATTGGAAGAGACCCGGTGGCCCTGGACCGTATCTGCGCCAACATTATTGAAGAAAAGAGAAGACAGATGGGGCTTCCAACCTTAAAGCAGGTAAACCGAGAGCCCAGGTATATCCAGACCGCCGCTCAACTCCACCTGGGAGAAGACGACCCCAAAAAGATAGAGCTTGTTGAGACCTGAACTACGGAGGGGGGGGTTGCGACCTTAAGGGTACCGCACTTAGACGGCATCCCTCCCATACACATCACTCCCTCGCCTCTCTAAATTGGTACCACAGGCGGTCAAACCGGCTCTCGTAAATCATCTCATAGAACTCCATCCTATCGGGATACAGCTCTTCGCACCTGCTCCTGACCTTGGCCTTTTCTATCTCCACGTCAATTTTCGGGTAGTCGGAAGCAACTATGAGCGAACACACATGATCGGCCATTCGCCGGAGTTGCTGCATACTTTCTCTCTTTAGTTCCTCAGAATTCATCGTCATAAGGTTCGTTTGCCAGAGACCCTTTGTTTTTTGTTTACCAAAAGCACCATACACACCGGTTGCTACCGTTATAATGGAAAGCCAACCTTTGTTTATTATTGACAATTCAGATTAGTTATTCTATAATTTTTATGTACTCTCTTATAACAACTTATGAATACAGATGTTACAACTCACGAACGGATTTTATAAATGTCCAACGCCTGTGTGTTTGGCCTCCAGTGGGGTGATGAGGGCAAGGGAAAGATTATCGACATCCTTGCCGACGCATACGATATTATAGTCCGGTACCAGGGAGGCAGTAATGCCGGCCATACCGTAGTGCTGGACGGCACCAAATTCGTATTTCACCTTGTACCCTCTGGCATCCTGCACCACAACAAGCAGTGTGTAATCGGCAATGGGGTTGCCCTCGACCCCGCACAACTCCTGAAAGAACTTGATGAGTTTAAAGGGCACAACATTGCCACGGAAGACAAGTTGCTTATAAGCGACCGTGCCCACCTGGTCTTCCCGTACCATAAGCTCCTTGACCTCATGTCAGAATCTGAGAAGAGAGAGGACAAAATAGGCACAACAGGGCGTGGCATTGGCCCATGCTACGCCGATAAGATGTCGCGGACGGGCATAAGAGTAATGGAGCTCTTTTATCCCTCACATCTTAAGAGCAGGCTGAAAGACGTCGTTGAAGAAAAGAACGTCCTGCTCCGCGATTTCTACGAAGCAGGCCCACTGTCATGGAAAGAGATATATGACGAGTACATGGAATACGCAAAAGCGCTACGACCTTATGTCTGTGACACCGTCGTCTTTCTGAACAAGGCCTTAAAGGAACAAAAACGTATACTCTTCGAGGGCGCACAGGGAACCATGCTGGACGTAGACTTCGGTACATATCCTTTCACCACGTCGTCCAACCCCGGTGTGTGTGGTGTATCCTCCGGAGCTGGCATTTCTCCCAAGCACGTACACGACGTATACGGCGTCATGAAGGCCTATACCACAAGGGTAGGCAGCGGCCCGCTCCCCACGGAAATGGAGGGGGACCTCGGCGGGGCAATAAGGGAGAAGGGTACGGAGTTTGGGGCAACTACGGGGAGACCCAGACGCTGCGGATGGTTTGATGCCGTGGCGGTACGTCATGCAGTGACCATTAACGGTGCGGACGCCGCAATACTCACAAAACTGGACGTACTTGACGCCCAGGAGACGATACAAGTATGTACAGCATACAAGAAAGGTAAACATATCTACGAAACATTTCCCTCAGACCTTGCACTACTGCCCAATTGTAAACCGGTGTATGAACAGTTGCCCGGCTGGCTGGAAGACACCTCCGGGATTACTGAAGAAAAGCAGCTCCCTGAAAAGGCCAAGCAATACATACGTTTTCTGGAGAAAGTTGTAGGACTCAAAATAAGAATGGTGTCGGTGGGACCGGACCGCAAGCAGATTATACGCATATCCAATGGGTGAAAACAATCTTCCCAAACACATAGCCATAATCATGGATGGCAACGGCAGGTGGGCCAAGGGCCGTGGCTTATCAAGGATAAGAGGACACGTTAAGGGGGTTGACGCTGTCAGAGAGATAACAACCGAGTGCGCCAAAAGACACATTGAACAGCTTACCCTTTACGCCTTTTCCAAGGAAAACTGGTCACGCCCCAAATACGAGGTAGAAATACTGATGCGGCTTCTCAAGCGCTACCTGGTTCGTGAGAGGCCTACCATACAGGAGAACAACATCCGATTCGCCGTTATAGGCCAGATTGAAGGCCTGCCGAAAAACATCCAGAGAGAGATAGAGACAAACATAGAAGAGAGTAAGTCCAACACTGGGACGATCTTATGCCTGGCGCTTAATTACGGCGGGAGAGCGGAGATTGTGGACGCCGCCAAGGCACTCGCCGCAGACGTAGTAAACGGCAGGCTCTCGATAGACGAAATAGACGAGAATGTCTTTAAACACCACCTGTACACGTCTGGTATGAGCGACCCCGACCTCCTTATACGGACGGGCGGGGACATGAGAATCAGCAATTTTCTTCTATGGGAAATCTCCTACGCGGAACTCTGGATCACCCCGGTCTGTTGGCCGGACTTCAACAAGGAGCACCTGCTGGAGGCAATCAATGCGTACAGCCAGCGCGAGAGACGCTTTGGCGGGCTTATAGAGTGAACACCTCACATGGTACAAGGATAACGTTTGGCGCGGCAATGATGTCGGCCTTTGCCGGAATCGTTGCCCTGGACGTCTACCTGGACACAGACATCGGCCTGGGATTACTAGGCATATTGGTTGGCATAGTAGCGCTACTGGAGTTCTATGACATAGCCGCCAAAAAAGGGTTTGACCCTTTCAGGCGCTCTGGCCTTATCGGTGGCATACTCGTCTTCGTGACCAGCTGGTCAAGCGCAAGAGCCGACGGCAGCATCTCTTTAAACCTCACCCTTTTGTTTGCGTTCATCTGTTGGCTGTTCCTCTGGCAAGGTCTCTCCAGAGACCTGAAGCATATCATAGAAAACGTGTCCATTACCATCTTTGGCGTGCTTTATATCTTTTTCTTTCTGTCCTTTTCTATGGCTATTTGCAACCTGCCGTTCGGTAACGGGATGGTAATCCTCTTTGGCATCATTCTTATGGCCAAATGTACGGACATTGGCGCATATTTTGTGGGCAAAGAATTCGGCAGACACAAGCTCTTCCCGGTCATAAGCCCCAACAAGACCGTGGAGGGCGTAATTGGCGGATTGGCTTCGAGCACTTTGGTAGCTGTGGCGTGGAACTTGATCCCTCAGATTAGAATCCTGCCGCTGAAATGGGCCATACTGTTCGGTCTTCTGATCGGCGTCACCTCCATCGGTGGCGACCTGGTGGAGTCTATGTTGAAGAGGGATGCCGGCGTAAAGGACTCCGGAAACCTGGTGCCATCTTTTGGTGGCACTCTGGACGTAATTGACTGCATCCTGACAAGCCTGCCCATGGGATATTATTTTCTCATATTTTATTATTCGAGCACCTTGCCCTAATGCCAGATGCTGCCGCCAACCTCAAAATGAGGCGGAGAGCAAGACTAACGTCTTAAGGAAACTTTAACGATGCACAATCAGTACATCTACAGAATCCTCCGATGGTGAACACAGCTAAAGAAGATAAGGTTATCCAGACGACCATAGAACTTGAAGACACCGAACAGGCCGCAGTCCTATTCGGACTCCACGACAAACATCTTCGTCTTATACGGAGTGCTTTAGGTGTGCAGATATCTGCAAGAAATGGCCTCCTGAAGATAGAGGGCAAAGAGACACAGGTGAAAAGTCTGAAGAGGTGTTCAGCCGTTTGATAGAGATCGTCCGCCTTCAGGGTACGCTTGAGCCAAAGGTCGTTGAGGAGGTTATAGACGCCGTAGAGGCCGGGCGGTCGTCCATTTCCGCAACCATGTCGGTGGAGGTGTCTATAACAGGCGTTTCTGTAAGGCCGAAAACAGAGGGTCAGGCCAGGTACGTGGAGGCGATAGCGGCCAACGACCTGGTGTTCTGCATCGGCCCTGCCGGCACGGGCAAGACGTATATGGCCGTGGCCATGGCTCTCTCGGCGCTCAAGATGGGTAAACTCAAGAGGATTGTCCTTGCCAGGCCTGCCATTGAGGCAGGTGAAAAGCTGGGCTACCTGCCGGGTGACATACTGGCGAAGGTTAACCCCTTCCTTAAGCCACTTTACGATGCCCTCGAGGACATGATGGCACCGGTCCAGGTGAGGAAATACATCGAAAATGAGATTATAGAAATCCTTCCCCTTGCCTTCATGAGGGGCAGAACACTCAACGATGCCTTCATAATACTTGATGAGGCACAGAACTGCACAATAAGACAGATGAAGACCTTCCTCACCAGGCTCGGCGTGAAGGGAAAGGTGGTAGTAACCGGCGATATTACCCAGGTAGACCTGCCGCCCGGTAACCCATCCGGGCTCATCGACGTCCAGCAGAGGTTAAAGGACGTAAAGGGGGTAGACTTTGTTTACCTGACACTGGAAGACATCGTACGCCACAGGCTTGTCCGGGACATCGTCCACGCATACGACTCACATGAAGAGACCTCATGAAGATAACCGTAACCGACCTCCAGGACGCCTATCCTATAAGGAAAAGGCGGGTGCGGGAGGTCGTGAAAGAGATACTTCACCGCGAAAAGGTAGACGCAGAACTAAACATTGCCTTTGTAGATAGGAACGAAATAACCAAGCTCAACACGAGATTCCTCGGTCACAAAGAGCCCACGGACGTCCTGTCGTTCCTCCTGGACACAAACGCCAAACGCATAACGGGCGAGGTGGTTGTGTGCGTATCTGTGGCAATCGAATATGCCGCCGAGACCGATACCGAAGTTGAGGGGGAGATTATGCTCTACGTAGTTCACGGGGTTCTCCACCTGCTGGGTTATGATGATATAGACAAAAAAAACGCCGGCGCCATGCACCGTGTGGAAAAGAAAATACTGGCGGGGTTGGGTTACAACGTTGCAGCAGTCTGAAACTTAACTTGAATAAACGCTAAAACGCAACAGAACAGGTCTGTTGGGCACCTAAAGGCATCCGGCGTGCGACCCCGTGTCGCACGCTGGCTCAGCTTCAAACACAACGCGTGTGCACGACCTGGGCCCAAAACCTTTAAAAAACCCAGACCCTCTATACAATACCGGTATTTCTGCTACGCGCCCGCAGTCCTTCATCTAGCGGATTTCTTTGCTTTCTTCTTCTTCTTTGTTTTCGTTGTTGTTGCTGCAGCAGACCCTGATGCGGTGGACCTCTGCCCACGGCACAGCTTGTAGACTGCAAAGGCATCAAATGTCATCCACACGCCCATACCGATCCAGGCCGCCCGAAAGGCATGGCTGGCAGCCCAGCCAAACACGCCTCCTGTCACGGCGTGCGGAATTAAACCGACACCAACAGCGACGGCAAGGGCAATAATAGCCCTACGTCTATAGTGCCTATCGTGCCAGCAGAAGATCAGGTTGCCAAGCCCCGAAAACGGGGTAAGCCACGTAATAAGAAGCATAAACACAAGCTTCCAGCCACCGATCTGCAACTTCGTACTCTTTGCCATTTACTTCCCCTTCCTTAGTTAGAAATCTTTCCCCTCCACAGGCGTCGTCATAGCTGAGCCTCCTGCAACACCCCTGCCGCAGTCAATGTCATAACGCCAGATATTACGAGGTTGTATATTTTAGGGCCGTATTGTGACCACCTCGCCAAAATGCGGCCAAGTTACCCTGAGATTTTCTTCTAATCAAAGAAAACTACAACGAAACGTAAAAAATGTCAAGAACATATATGTTTTTATGTGGAACTTTGTTTGGCCCGGTTGTAAGCTGTTGTAACATAACACCTTTGCTCTAAACCAGTGGGCTGGGACGCACAGGTGTCTTATTAACGAAGCCTGGCATTGCTAATTACCTTCATTGGAGACGCTTTATAGTCATGCATGCAAATCTTTTAGTGATATTACTACTCGTCTGGAGTTTATCGTGGAAGGGAGTGGGACTCTGGAATGCGGCACGCAACAATCAAAGAAACTGGTTTATATTGATTCTGCTCATCCAGAGTCTGGGAATATTGGAAATAATCTATTTGAAATTCTTTAAAGAAGACAGGAACTTACCTCCTGCTTAGCCTTGCAGGGGCCACTTTTCGGCGCTACTCACTCAAAAACCTTCTCGTATAACTTTAAGTCGCTGCCGGAGAACAGCACGAAGCGGATCTCCTCCAGGGAATCGTCCTTTGAGATAAAATCATTGACCGTCTTGCAGACAACCTGCGCCGCATCCTCTTTCGGGTAGCCATAGACACCGGTAGAGATCGCAGGGAATGCGATGGTCTTAAGACCATTCTTCTTGGCCAGAATGAGACTGTTCTTGTAGCAGCCGGCAAGGAGTTCTGCGTCTTTTCCGCCTGAGCGGCCGTAGATGGGGCCAACGGTGTGAATGACGTGTTTTGCGCTCAGGCGGTAGCCCCTGGTTATTTTTGCCTCGCCCGTCTCACAGCCGCCGAGTGTCCTGCACTCCTCTAGCAGTTCCGGTCCCGCGGCACGGTGGATGGCTCCGTCTACGCCCCCGCCACCAAGCAGGCTCTTATTGGCAGCGTTCACAATGGCGTCGACCTTCTCCTGTGT